>NZ_CAJMXG010000012.1:0-29497 GCF_905219725.1 Oscillibacter sp. CU971 | reverse complement strand
GTTCTGGGGGAGGCGGGGATCTCCGTCCTTCACGACCGGACGCTGTACGACTACCCCAACTACACCGGGGCCTATGACCGGGCGCTGACGGCTATCCGGGGGTATTTGGAGAAGTATCCCTCTATCCGCTTCGTCCTGGACGTCCACCGGGACGCCATTGAGGACGGGCAGGGGAACCAGCACAAGGTGGTTTCCGAGCTGGGAGACCAGGGGACCGCCGCCCAGATGTCCCTGGTGATGGGCAGCGACGGCAGCGGCTTGGCGCATCCGCTCTGGCTGGAAAACCTGCGCCTGGCGGCGGCGGTGCAGCAGGACGTGCTGGAGCATTACCCCACGCTGATGCGCCCGGTGCTGCTGCGGAACTCCCGGTACAACCAGCACGCCACCACCGGGTCGCTGCTGCTGGAGGTGGGGGCCGCCGGAAACTCTCCGGAGGAGGCGGTGCTGGCGGGGCGGCTCTTCGCGGAGCGGTTCGCGGCGGTACTGCTGGAGAAACGGGACGGCGCGGAATCTGCGGAAGCCCCGGAAAGCGGGGACGGCCCGGAAGAGGAGGGCGGCGGGGAGGCGGCTTCGTAAGAGGCCGCCTCTTTTTGTAAATTTTTCCGCCGCGCATGAAAACGCCGAAATCAGGGACCCTAAAACCACCCAACGATTTGAACGCAAAAGGAGTGAGCCCATTTGGAAACGGGAATCCACAACACCTCCGAGATCGGGCGGCTGAAAAAGGTTCTGCTCCACCGCCCGGGCCAAGAGCTGGAAAACCTGATGCCGGAGTATCTGGAGCGGCTTTTGTTCGATGACATCCCCTATCTCCGGGAGGCCCAGAAGGAGCACGACGCCTTTGCCGAGTGTCTGCGCCAGCAGGGCGTGGAAGTGGTTTACCTCACGGACCTGGTGGTGAATTCCATTACCAGCGACGAGGTCCGCAAGGAGCTGGTGATGCAGTTCCTGGACGAGGCGGGCGTCAAGGACCAGCGGAGCCGGGTGCTCCTGGGGGAATACCTGGGGAAGATGCCGGACAAGCAGATGGTCTCCACTATGATGGCCGGCGTGCGGAAAAGCCAGCTCCAGGGCGAGAGCGAGAAGCTGGCGGACCTCTTATCCGCCGCCGGGGACGGGTATCCCTTCGTGGTGGACCCCATGCCGAACCTCTATTTTACCCGGGACCCCTTCGCCACCATCGGCACCGGCGTGTCCATCCACAAGATGCTGACGGAGACGAGAAACCGGGAAACCCTCTTTGGCAAATTTATCTTCGAGCACAACCCGGAGTATATGCACGCCCCCCGGTGGTACGACCGGGGCGAGACCTCCTCTCTGGAGGGCGGGGATATTTTGATTCTCAGCCCCCAGGTGCTGGGGGTGGGCATCTCCCAGCGGACCAAGGGGGACTCCATCGACACCCTGGCGGAGGCGGTGCTGACCTACAGCNGGACGAATTTTAAGAAGCTTCTGGCTTTCAACATCCCCAAGAGCCGGTCCTTCATGCACCTGGACACGGTGTTTACCATGGTGGACCGGGACAAGTTCACGGTGCACCCCAACATTCTCTCCAGCATTACGGTGTTTGTCATGGAGNTGGACGAGAACAAAAAGATGAAGATCACCCAGGAGGACGGCCGTTTGGAGGACATCCTCAAGGAGCACCTGGGGCTGGACCATGTGACCCTTATCGAATGCGGCCGGGGCAGCGAGGTGGACGCGGCCCGGGAGCAGTGGAACGACGGAAGCAACACCCTGGCCATCGCCCCCGGCGAGGTGGTGGTGTATTCTCGGAACTACGTGACGAACCGCTCCCTGGAGGAGGCGGGGATTAAGGTGCACACCATTCCAAGCGCGGAGCTGAGCCGCGGGCGCGGCGGGCCCCGGTGCATGAGCATGCCGCTCTGGCGGGAGGACCCGTAAGGTTCCCCCACCCGAAGGGCGAGTACAATCCCCCCTTTTCAGGGGGAACCAGAAAAGGAAGGTAACACAACATGGCATTGAATTTAAAAGGCCGCAGCTTTTTAACCCTGGAGGATTTCACCCCCGGCGAAATCCGCTATCTTTTGGACCTGGGCCACGACCTGAAGGCCAAGCGCCGCGCCGGNGTCTGTTAGNCCGCCCTGNAGGGCAAGCACATCGTGCTGNTCTTCGAAAAGACCTCCACCCGGACCCGGNNCTNTTTTNAGGTTGCCGCCACCCAGGAGGGCGCCCATGTCACCTACCTGGACGCGGGCAGCTCCCAGATGGGCAAGAAGGAGTCCCTGGAGGATTCCGCCAAAGTGCTGGGGCGCTTTTTCGACGGCATCGAGTACCGGGGCTATGCCCAGCAGGTGGTGGAGGACCTGGCGAAATGGTCCGGCGTTCCCGTNNGGAACNGCNTCACCGACTGGGACCACCCCACCCAGATCCTCGCCGACATGATGACCCTGGAAGAGCACTGCGCCAAGCCCCTGAACAAGATGAAGGTGGTCTTCCCCGGCGACGTGCGGAACAACATGTGCTACGCCTGGATGATGGGCGCGGCCAAAATGGGCATGCACTTCGTGGGCCTGGGGCCCCAGGAGCTGGCCCAGCAGATGGACCAGGAGCTGGTGAAGCGGGTCTTCGCCGAGGCCAGGCAGAACGGCGGCCTCATTGAGATCACCGACGACATGGGCTCTTTGAAGGGCGCGGACATGATCTACGGCGACATCTGGGCCTCTATGGGCGAGGAGGAGCTGATCCCCAAGCGGGCAGAGCTGCTCTCCCCCTTCCGGGTGACGGAGGAGACCATGAAGGCCACGGGGAACCCGGACGTGCTCTATATGCACTGNCTGCCCTCCTTCCANGACTTTGNGACGAAGCTGGCCAAGGAGNGGAAGGACAAGGGCGTGGACATCCGGGAGGTCACCGACGAGGTCTTCCGGGGCCGCCACAGCGTGGTCTTCGACGAGGCCGAAAACCGGATGCACTCCATTAAGGCCGTCCTGGTGGCCACCATCGGAAAATAAAGGGGGAGATCCCTTTGGAACGAGCGAGATTCCGTATGCCGACGGCATACACCATTCTATTCCTCCTCATCATCCTGGTGGCCCTGTGCACCTGGCTGGTTCCGGCGGGAGCCTACCAGTACGTGAACGAGGCCCCGGTAGCCCGGACCTATNNCGCCGTGGCCCAGAGCCCCCAGGGGGCCGGGGCGGTGCTGAAGGCCGCTTTCGCCGGGTTTTACGACGCGGTGGACGTGTGCGTCTTCATTTTGATGGTGGGCGGCTTCCTGGGCGTGGTCATGAGAACCGGAGCGGTNGACGCCGGGGTAGNCCGGATCATTCAGCGCCTGGNNGGAAGAGAGAAATGGCTAATCCCCATTTTGATGATCGCCTTTGGCCTGGGGGGCACCACCTACGGCATGTGGGAGGAGACCATGGCCTTCTATCCCCTTCTGATTCCCGTCTTTCTGGCGGCGGGCTATGATGCGGTGGTGGGCATCTCCGTCATCCTCCTGGGAGCCGGGGCGGGCATCATCAGCTCCACGGTGAACCCCTTTGCCACGGGCATCGCGGCGGGCTTCGCCGGGGTGTCCCTGGGGGAGGGCATCCTTCTCCGGGCTATCCAGTGGGTGGTCTTTGAGGGGGCGGCGATTTGGTTCGTCATGGCCTACGCCGCCCGGGTGAAGCGGGACCCGGCCCGGTCCGTGGTGGGCGTGGGCGCGGGGAAGATCCAGGCCAACATGGAAGAGACGGTGGAGTTTACACCCAAGCGGAAGGTCATCATGGCCATCTTCACCCTGACCTTCCTGATTATGATTTACGGCGTCATTCCCTTTGACGAGATGGGCCTGCCTCTGCCGACCTTAGGCTGGTGGTTCCCGGAGCTCAGCGCCCTGTTCCTGGTCAGCGGCGTGNTCATCGGCCTCATCGACCGCATGGGCGAAGNGGCCATTGCCGAAACCTACGTGGCGGGCTGCGCGGATTTGCTGGGGGTGGNCCTGATCATCGGCATCAGCCGGGGCATCACCGTGCTGATGAACGACGGGCAGATCACCGGCACCATCCTCCACTGGNGAGAGAANGCCCTCTCCGGGGCGGGGCCTGTCAGCTTCGTGCTGCTGGNGTACNNGCTGTACCNGCCCTTGACGGTGCTGATTCCCTCTTCTTCCGGCCTGGCCACGCTGTCGGTGCCCGTCATGGCCCCCTTGGGCCGCTTCGCGGGGGTGGGGGGCGATTTGGTGGTGACGGCCTTCCAGTCCGCCTCCGGCCTTGTAAACATCATCACCCCCACGGCGGCGGTTGTCATGGGGGCCCTGGCCCTGGGGCATGTGCCCTATGACAAGTGGGTCAAGTATGTGTGGAAGCTGATTTTGTATTTCTTTTTGCTGACTCTGGTGTTTTTGATCGCAGGCGTGGCGCTGGGCTGAGCGAAAAAACCACCGGCTCAAAAGAGCCGGTGGTTTGCCGCTGTCACGGGATGATCTCAATCCAATACCCGTCCGGGTCGGTGATGAAGTAAATGCCCATGGCGGGATTCTCGAAGCAGATGCAGCCCATCTCCTTGTGCTTGGCATAGGCTGCCTGATAATCCGGGGCCTTGAGGGCCAGGTGGAATTCGCACTCCCCCAGGTCATACTTCTGGGGATGGTCCCGCAGCCACGTTAGCTCCAGGCGGAAGGTGGTCCTCCGNTCCCCCAGAAANNCAATCACATAACTGTCNNCCTCCGCCTCCTTCCGGCGGACCGGGGACAGGCCCAGGGCCTCCTTGTAGAATTTCAAGGAGCGCTCCAGGTCGGTAACGTTAAAATTGAAATGATTGAACGTATACATATTCTGCCGCCTTTCAGCCCGCCTGGTCCTTCAAGATGGTGTAAACCTCATAAATGTCCTGGATGGTATAGGTAGCCCGGACGTCCTTGGGAACGTCGCCGTCCCGGGACTGGGTCAGGAAGGAATGGATGTGGAAGGTAGCCCCAAAGCCCAGATTCTGGGGGCCGATGACGTCCCGGGAGTAGGTGTCGCCCACATAGGCGCAGGTCTTGGGGTCCGAGCGGACCTGATTCAAGGAGACCAGGAAGATGTTGGGGTCCGGCTTGCGGTAGCCGGTGACGGAGGAGAGGGTCACGTCCTGGAAGTAATCCCGGATGCCGTACTCCTCCAGCGTGCGGAAGACCTGGTAGAGGGCGGCGGTGTTGCTGATGACGCCCAGCTTCATGCCCAGGCCCTTCAAGCCCTCCAGCATTTCCTTTACCTTGGGGCGGAGCGCACGGTGGTAGTGGGTGACCTCCCACATGTGGGCCAGCTCCTCGGAGAAGGGCTTCACGGTGTCGAAGTCCAGGCCCAGCTCCGTCAGGACATAGTTGCCCCAAATCTCCTCGGGCTTCAGTTCCCGGTTCGTGGGGCCCCGGTAGGCGGCGTANCGGTCCCAGCCGTCGGCAAAGGCCTGGATGGCGGCAGGGATGTCCAGGGACAGGGGATGGCCGTGGGCCGCCAGGATGCGGAGGACGCCCTCGGCGGAGGCCTTTTTGCTGGCGTCGTCGATAAAAATGTCCTCCAGGGTCCCGCCCATGTCAAACAATACGGTATCGATCATAAATTCTCACTGCCTTTTCCAAGGCCGTGCCGAATCTTCGGCACGGGGCCTTTTTTTCCAGTATAGATAGTACGCCAAAAGGGACGAGCTCAGGCCCAGCGCCAGAGGGGCCAGCACAAACATCCCAAAGAATTGGAGGACCAGCCCGGCGTTTTCCCAGCCCATGAGCATTATGAGCCCGATCAAACAAGCCAGCATCAGCAGCGTCAGCCAGAGATAGCCGGCGGGGAGCAAACGCTTGTCGACGGGCAGCAGCCAGACCAGAGAGGCCGCCGCCGTCCCCGCCGCCGCGGGCGCCAGGGCTTCCACCAGGCTGATGAGCCAGACGGGAAGCGCCGACCCGCTCAAAAGGCCGTCCAGCNAGGGGTTGAGCAGGGCGAAGCAGCCGCCGTAAACGGCCAGCAGCACCCAGCAGAGGCAGAAGGAGTAGAGCAGGATGGTGCTCTTTACCCTGCCGTTTTCCGTCATCTGGAACGCGCCCCAGAATTTGTCCGCGAACTTGCCGACCCGCTCGTCGATCTCTTTTTGCCGGATGGGATTTGCCATAGGGTTCCTCCTTAAAAGCCTTGAAACATGGAAGCTGTATTCACAGGCGGGAAGCCTGTGCCGTTTCTCGCCTGTGAATACAGCTTCTTAGAAGGCGGGCGGGCGGCCGTCCGGCCGCCCGCCCAGCAAAGCTGTGAACGCGGCGATGGCAGAGAGAGGGATTACTGGTTCAGCCAGTACATCCACATATCCTGCACGTCGGGATAGATTTCATAGATGGAGACCAGGTCGTTGGCCCGGGCGCCCNGCTCGTTNAGCTTGNCGGGGTTCTTCTCGTCCACGAAGTCGTCACGCAGGGGCCAGTTGCCGACCTTGGTGAAGGGCTTCAGGCCGCCGCTCTGGCAGTCCGCGCCGCCGGTGACGAAACGGATGAAGAGGCGGGCGCCGGCGGGGCTGTTGCAGCCCTGGACGACCATCATGGCCTCGGTNTTCAGCAGGGCGGTGTAGGGGCTGAGGTTGATGCACCAGTCGATGTTGTAGCCGGACTCCTCCCGGTTTTCGATCTTACCGGCGGAGGCCAGGGCCAGGGCGGGCTGCTCCTTGGTGGAGTTGTGGACGGCCAGCACCAGCTCGTCGCCGTCGCCGATGAAGGTCATCTTAGCCTGGGTGAAGCGCCACAGGTACTCAACGCCCGCGTTGTTCTCGGGAACCTCGAAAGCGAAGCTGGAGGCGTCGTAGGTGTACTCCAGGTCCTTGCCATAGGTGTCCTTGTAGGACTGGGCCATTTCGTCGGCGTTGATGATGAAGCTGGCGAACAGGGAGAGGTACGCGGTCTCCTGGCCGATTTCCTTGGTGTAGAGGGCGAATTTCTGGTTGCCGGCGTCATCCTTCTCGATGATCTCCCACCAGCTGTTGATGGGCTGGCCATCGGGGAACGCTTCGGTGTTGTAATACCAGAAGGCCTGAGAGGAGTACAGGGGATAGCTGTACTTCAGGTTCTCCTCGGGGATGTGGGCGCAGATGTCCCGGGGATAGAAGGGCTCGATGACGCCCTTGTCATAGTACTCGTGGAACACTTCTCCGTTGACGTCCTTGGTCTGGAGCACGTCGGCGGTGATGTTTCCGGTTTCATTTTCCATCCTGGCCTTGCTCAGGACCTCGTCGGAGTCCAGGTCGGAGACCACCAGGTCCAGGCCGGGAAACGCCTCCTCAAAGGGCTCCTCTTCCTTCAGCATCTTGGAGGAGGTGGCGTAGACGTTGATGGTGGTGTCTTCCTTCAGGGCCAACTCGTAGAGCTCCTCATCGGTCATGTCGCTCCACTCGTCATAGTAGGGGCCATAGACGTTTTCGCCGGTGTCCATGTCATAGCCCAGCTTCAAGTCGGTGGTGGGAGCGGCGTCGCCGCCGTCGGAAGGCTGCTCGGTCCCGGTGGAGGCGCCGGAGTCGGCGGGGGCCTGGGTATCGCCGCCCTTGTCGCCGCCGCAGGCGGCCAGGCTGAGGACCATTACCAGGGCCATCAGCAGCGCAAAGAGTTTCTTCTTCATCAGATCTTCTCCTTTCGTTTTGGGGAAATAGTGATGCTGGAATCTATATNGCCAAGGGGGCGGAAACGGGAGCTTAGCCCGTACCCCGGCGGCGGGCCCGCCGCCGGGGGTGCGCCTCTTTGCCTATCCGGGAGGAAGGAGGGTGCTTAGACCGCGCGCTTGATGAGCCGGGTGGTCTCTTTATTATAGACGTTGATTTTGTCCTGGTCAATGATGGCCCAGACTTTTTGATCAATGTCATAGTGGGCCTGGCCGATCTCCTTGGACAGGAACTCGTCCTCGCCGGCCTTCAAGGTGACGATGGTCTCGGAACCGGCGGGCTGGCTGGCGTACACGGTGACGGGGAGGGCGCCTTCCACAGGCTCCCGGGAGATGAGAATCTGCTCGGGGCGGACNGCCAGCACGCAGTCGAACTCGCCGCTGGAGGGCTTCTGCTCGTTGGTCAGGTACTCGGCGGCGAAGGTGTGCCCGCCCAGCTCGCTCTTGACCACCAGCTGGCCGCCCTTCATCTCGGCCTTGCCGGGGACCAGGTTGATCCGGGGGTTGCCGATGAAGTCGGCGGCCTCCAGGTCAATGGGGTTGTTATACAGCTCCATGGGGGTGGCCACCTGGTTCAGCTCGCCGGCCTTGAACAGGGCGATCTTGGTGGACATGGTCAGAGCCTCGACCTGGTCGTGGGTGACGTAGATAATGGTGGTGCCCAGCTCCTTGTGGAGGCGCTGGAGCTCGGAACGCATGTCGATGCGGAGCTTGGCGTCCAGGTTGCTGAGGGGCTCGTCAAGCAGNAGCAGCTTGGGGCTGGAGGCCACGGCACGGGCAATGGCCACGCGCTGCTGCTGNCCGCCGGAGAGCTCCGTAGGATAGCGGTCCTTGTACATGTCGATGCGCATCATCCGCAGGGAGTCCATGACCCGGCGGTCGATCTCGTCGTGGCTCATCTTCTGGATTTTCAGGCCGAAGGAGATGTTGTTGTACACCGTCATGTGGGGCCACAGGGCGTAGGACTGGAACACCAGGTTCAGCCCGCGCTTGCTGGGTTCGGCATAATAGGCGTCGTCGGCGTTGATCATTTCCACTCCGTCGATGGTCATGATGCCGTTTTGGGGCTTTTCCAGGCCGGAGACCACGCGGAGGGTGGTGGTCTTGCCGCAGCCGGAGGGGCCCAGCAGGGTCATGAAGTCGCCGTCCTCAATGGTCAGGTTGATGTTGCGGAGGACGTGGTTGTTGCCGTAAAATTTGTCAATATTTTTCAGTTCAATGCGGCTCATATGGCACGTTTCCTTTCTGTTCTTATATAAAGTCCGTGGCTCGCTGGGTTACCANCTCTTTCCGATGTCGGCACCGGCGACCTTGTTGGCGAAGATGTAGCAGAACAGGATGAACAGCAGCACGCACACGGAAATGGCGTCGGACATCTGGGCGAAGCCCTCCTGGGAGTAGGTGAAGGCCAGATAGGACATGGTCCGGGTGGCGGGCGNCNTCATGATGATGATGAGGTCCAGCTCCTTGGCGATGGAGATGAACACCAGCATCAGGCCGGAGATGAAGCCGTTCTTCGCCAGAGGGACAATGATGGTGGCCATCCGCTTCCAGAAGCTGGCGCCGGCAATGTCCGCGGCTTCCTCCAGCTCCACGCTGATGGAGAGCATGTTGGCGGTGCCGGAGCGGCTGGCGAAGGGGAAGTGCTTGACCANGGAGGTGAGNACGATCAGGGTGAAGGTGCCGTAAAGGGAGGGGATCAGCCCGCCGAAGTGAGGCACGCTGAACATGGAGAAATACATGGTGGAGAAGGCCACGCCGCTCATCAGGTAGGGAACGAACACCAGCTGCTCGGTGAGGTTGCCGTACCACTTGCCCCGGCCGCGGGAGCTGATGTAGCCCAGGAACTGGCCGCAGAAGGCGGTGATGAGGGAGGTGATGATGGTCAGGCGGACCGTGTTCCACAGGGCGCTGAAGAACTCGGGGTTGCGGAAGATGCCCGCGTAGTTGGTGTACTTCTCCGCTTCTCCGGCTTCGCCGATCCAGTTGTAGAGGGTCAGGTTTTCGGGACCGTAGCCCGCGCCGGTGGTGATCTGGAAGGTTTCCATAATCAGCACAAAGAAAGGCATGACCATGGCCAGGAACAGGAAGACGGCCAGGAACGCCATCATGGGCTTCTTTGCCGCGCCAAGAGGCATCAGNGTGCTGCGGCCGCCCTTGCCGCCCACGGTGGCATAGGACTTGCGCACGCCGATGGCCCTCTGGTTGCTCATCAGAATCAGAGCCGCCAGGCCGACCAGAACGATGGACATGGCGTAGCCCACGCCCCGGGGACCCTGGTCGATGTAGACGCGCATGCGGGTGGCCAGGGTGTAGTAGCCGATGCGGTTGCCCAGGTTGGCCGCCACGCCGTAAGTACCGATGGACTTGGAGACGGTCATGACCAGGGCGGAGAGCACGGAGGGAAGGATCAGCGGCAGGGTGATGTAGCGGAGAATCTGGGCCTTATTGGCGCCTTGAATCTCGCCCATCTCCTCCAGCTCCGAGTTGATGGAGCGGAGAGCGCCGGAGACCTGNATGTAAGAGAACGCATAGTAGTGCATGGACATGCACAGCACGATGGCCGTGGGCCCGTAGGCCAGCCAGTCGGGAATCGGGATGCCCATGCCGGTGAGGAATCCGTTTGCGCCGCTGGTGGGCGTGCGGAATACCGCCAGCCAGGCGATGGCCTTGGTCCAGGAGGGAATCATGTAGGGCACGGTAATGAGAATGCCCAGAACTTTCTTGCCGGGGAGGTCGGTACNGATCATCAGCCAGGCCAGCACCGAGCCCAGAGGGACGGAAATCAGCGTGGTGAAGAAGCCGCGGACAAAGGAGTGCAGCAGGGGCTCCCACAGCACGGCCTTGGACATGTTGCTCATCAGCATGTACTGCCAATAGTAGNGCGTGAAGTCGCCCACTTTGCCGTCCACACGGCGAAGCTCGCCCTGCGCCAGGGTGAAGGTGGACTTAATCATGGTCAGCAGGGGAATGACGATCAGGCAGAACAACACGATCAGGCTGACCAGCACGACCATGTTGAAGGGGTTTTTGAGCACGTTTAGGATCAGGTTCTTCAACCGACGTGCCGTCAATTTCTTCCTGGGGGGTCTTTCCTTGGTCACGGTTACTGCATTTGACACGATAACACCTCTTTCTGATAACTGCCGGGAACTCNCCGGGCGATCGAGTCCTCCCATCCGGTCACGCCCAGGGCTGTCCGCGCGGAGCGGAAATAGGTCCGCTTTGCGCAAACGTTTGCGACTTCCTGGGTTCATTATAAAGAATCCTGAGTAGGTTTGTCAATTGTCAGCCTCCCGATTTTAGGGGGGGTTTTTTGTTTGTTTTCACGGTTTGTTTACAATTTGAACAAATGGGCGCTTCCTATTTTTGCTATTTTGTCAATTGCTTTTTGGAGGAATTCCTGAAATTCCGGATACGTTTTCGCCGCCGTTTGCCATTGTTTACGATTGAAATTGAGCGGCGTAGAGCTGGGCATATACGCCTCCGGCGGCCAGCAGCTCCCGGTGGGTCCCCTGCTCCGCCGCGCCGCCCTGGTCCAGCACCAAAATGCGGTCTGCGCCCCGGATGGTGGCCAGCCGGTGGGCAATGACGAAACAGGTCCGCCCCTGGCGGAGCCGTTCCATGGCCAGGCTGATCTCCCCCTCGGTCTCCGTGTCCACGTTGCTGGTGGCCTCGTCCAGAATGACCACGTCCGCATCAGTGAGGAGGCACCGGGCGATGGCCAGAAGCTGCTTTTGCCCTTTGGAGACGCCCTCGTCGGTGAGGACGGTGTCGTAGCCCTGGGGGAGGGAGGAGATGAAGCGGTGGATGCGGGCGGCCTTGGCGGCCTCCACAATCTGCTCCCGGGAGGCTCCCGGTGCGCCGTAGGCGATGTTCTCGGCGATGGTGCCGCCGAAGAGCCAGGTATCCTGGAGCACTAAGGCCAGGCGGCGGCGCAGGCCGTCCCGGCTGTAGGCGTCCAGGGGGACGCCGTCCAGGATGATGCGTCCGCCCTGGGGCCGGTAGAACCGGAGGAGGAGGGAGACCAGGGTGGTCTTCCCCGCCCCGGTGGGCCCGACCACGGCGGCCAGACTCCCCGCCGGGATGTGGGCGGTGAAGTCCCGGAGGACGGGACGGGCGGGGTCGTAGCCGAAGGACACATGGTCAAAACGNATGTCGCCCCGCAGCCGATCCACGGAGANGGCCTCCGGCGGGTCTGCCGGTTCCGGCTCCTCGTCCAGTAAATCCATCACCCGCTCGGCGGCGGCGGCGCTGGCCTGGAGTTCCGCCAGGAGGTTCGCCGCTTCCCGGATGGGACCGGAGAACTTCCGGGAGTACAGGACGAAGGAGGAGAGGCTCCCCAGGGACAGACCGCCGCCCAGGTACAGCAGGGCACCGAAANCGCTTNCGAANGTAAGGGAGATGTTNTTGACAAAGTTCACCGAGGGCCCCAGGGAGGAACTGGCCCGGTCCGCGTCNTAGTAGGCCCTGGAGGCCGCGCCGTTGCGCCGGTCAAAGAGGCCCAGGTCCTCCTTCTCCACGCCGTAGGCCCGAATGGACCGGCGGCAGCCCATTCGCTCCTCGGCAAAGCCGTTTAGGGCCCCCAGCTCCTTGGAACGGAGGCGGAAAAGGGGATGAATGCGCTTCATCTGGAACCGGGTCAGCGCCGCCGACAGGGGGACGGTGACAAAGAACACCAGGGTCAGCCGGGGGGAGAGGAGGAGCAGCATCAGGAAGGACCCGGNCACGGTAAAGACGCTGGTGCCCAATTGCAGAAGGTCCGTGGAGAGGGTGGCGTTGACGGTGTCCACGTCATAGCAGATCCGGCTGATGAGATCCCCGGAGGGGTGGGTGTCGAAGTAGTCCACCGGCAGTTCGCTCATGCGGTCAAACGCGGCTTTGCGGAGATCGTGCGAAACGGCCTGGGCCGTTTGGATGAGGCGGGAGGATACGGCGTAGTTCAGGAGAGNGGACAGGGCATAGCAGCCCAGCATCCCGGCGNAGTTCCGAACCACGCCGGAAAAGTCCACGCCTCCCGCCCGGACGCCCACGGCGTCCACCGCCCGGCCGGAGAGCAGGGGGGCCGCCAGGGACAGCAGATTTCCCGCCAGCAGCAGGACCAGCAAGAGCAGGAACCGGAAGCCGTAAGGGCGGAGAAAACGGCTTAAGCGGACCAGCACGTTCTTTTTCATACGGCCCCTCCCATCTGGAGCTCTGCCATGCGGCGATAGCGCCCGCAGGTTTCCAGGAGTTCTTGGTGTGTTCCCTGGGCGGCAATCACACCGTCTTCCAGCACCAGGATGCGGTCCGCGTCCCGGAGGGAGGATACCCGCTCGGAGATGATTACCTGTGTGACACCGGGAAAGTCCCGGCGGATGGCGGCATGGAGCGCGGCGGCGGTGCGGTAGTCCAGGGCGCTGTCGGCGCTGTCCAAAATCAAGATATTGGGGTGGGCCGCCAAAGCCCGGGCGACGAGCAGCCGCTGGCGCTGGCCGCCGGAGAGATTGGCGCCCCGGATATCCAGCTTGGCGTTCAGACCTTCGGGCAGATGTTCAATGAATTCCCAGGCTTGGGCGGTCTTGGCGGCGGCGGTCACGTCCTNCCGGGAGAGCCCCCGGAGGAAGGAGATGTTTTCGTAGACACTGTCGTTCAGCAGGGCTTCATTCTGGAAAACCACGCCGAAGCGGCCCCGCAGATCCTCCCGGCTGAGCGTGGAGACGTCCCGCCCTCCCAGCCAGACGACGCCGCCGTCCGCGTCATAGAGGCGGAGAAGCAGAGAAACCAGGGTGGTCTTTCCGGAACCGGTGGGGCCCAGGATGCCCAGGGTTTCCCCTTTATTTAATAGGAAAGAAGCGCCGTCTAAATCCTTTTCTACCCCCAGGTAGGAAAAAGACACGTTTTCCATACCCAGCTCCGGGCCCTGGAGGCCCGGGCCCTCAGGGACGCGGACNCGCTGGTCTTCCGGNGCCANGAGGACCTNCTCAATCCGCCGGGCGGAGGCCACGCCTTTGCTGAATTTGACAAAGAGCTTTGCCAGGCCCAGCGTGGCGGTTTGAATCAACGTAAAATAGGAAAGGAAGGCGACAATCTGGCCGGAGGCCATCCGTCCCCGGTCCACCAGCAGGGCGCCTGCCAGCACGACCAGCACCAGTCCCAGGTTCAGAAGGAAATCCGCCAGGGGATTGGCGGCGGCCATGATGCGGCCCGCGGTCTGTTCGGCCTCCATAGAAGCCCGGCTGGCGGCGGTGAAGCGNTCCCTTTCCCGGCCCTGGCAGGCCAGGGCCTTGACAACGCGGACCCCGGAGGCATTCTCCCGCAGAACGCGGACCACGGTGTCGACCGCCTCCTGAGCCCGGGTATACCGGGGAATGCCCTGGCNGGTCACCAGCCAGATGGCGANNAACGTGGCGGAACAAACCGCGAGCTGTACGAAGGCCAGAGACGGGGCCTGGAAGAAGGTCAGTACCAGCCCGCCCAGGACCAGCATGGGGGCCCGGATGCCGCCGCGCTGGATTTTGTCAAACATCTGGTGGACATTGTAGGTGTCGTTGGTCAGCCGGGAGACAATGGAGGATACGGTGAACCGCTCCAGCTGGGCCTGNGAGAGAAACAGCGTCCGCTGATAGAGGTCCCGGCGGAGCTGCCGCGTCATATCCATGGACACCCAAGCCGCCATGCGGTTGGCCGTAATGTTGCAGAGGGCCGCGCCGAAAGCCATTATNAGCATCAGACCCCCNGCNNGACAGACGGCGGCNAGGTCCCGGGCGGGCACGCAGTCGTCAATGATGTGGGCCAGCAGCAAGGGCAGCAGAAGCTCCAGTACGGCGGCGGTGAACTTCACCGTCACCCCCACCGCCACCCGCGGGGCGTGGGGACGGAGATAGCCGAGAATGGNTTTCATGCCGGANCTCCTTTCGATTGTCTGCGCTCAAACGTTTGCGAAAATTTGCATTTATCATACTACGCCCTCCGGCGGCAAGTCAATCCGTATTTTCGCGTGGGGGAGGGCTGCGGCTTAGAAAGGGGGTGGCGTATCTTTTAAAAAGGAGCGGCGCAGCTGCCGGAAGGGCCGCCGGCAATGCAGGAGAAAGACGCATGGGGGCGAAGAAATCTAAGTTACATATATAAAATAAAAAAGCACGGTGATATAGAATTATCGCTAGGAAAAAAGTAGCACAAAATATATTTATTTTTCCATAATCTGAGAAAAAATAGAGGAAAAAGAAGCGGTGGAAACGGCAGGATTGTTTGTTACTGTTATGTTACAACTATGCATATCATATTGATTTTAGAAAACCGCTGTGCTATATTCATCATGCGGCACGGATGAGGCGGCAGTCCCGGGGTAGATACGGGCACGGCTAGCCACTGTATGTGCGCCGGAAAAGCCGACGCGTCCCGNCCCGCAAATAACGGCGGTGAACTTCCCGCCGCAAAACAAGGAGGATGAAAATCCATGAAGAAGTTCTTATCCCTGGTCCTCGCACTGGTTATGACCATGNCTTTGGCCACCATCAGCGCCGGGGCCACCGAGTACNAGGACCTCACCGACAAGGATGAGATCCAGTACGAGGAAGCCGTTGCCGTCCTGAACCGGATCGGCATTATCACCGGCTACGAGGACGGTTCCTTCCGTCCTGAGACCGAGCTGACCCGCGGCGCCGCCGCCAAGATCATCGTTTCCCTGATGATTGGCCCCGAGGCCGCCTCTGCTCTNCCCAACGACGCAAGCCCCTATCCCGACGTTCCCGCGGGCCACACCTTTGCGGGCGTCATCAGCTACTGCAAGACCGCCGGCTACATCAGCGGCTATAGCGACGGCACCTTCAAGCCCGCCAACTCCCTGACCGGCTTCGCCTTTGCCAAGATGCTGCTGGGCGCTGTCGGCTACAAGAGTGAGCTCGAGGGCTTCACCGGCACCGGCTGGACCATGAACGTGGCCCGTCTGGGCAACATCGCCGGCCTGTTCAACCGCCTGAGCTTCCAGGGCGCCGACGCGGTCAACCGCGAGGAGGCCTGCCAGCTGGCTCTGAACACCCTGAAGGCCACCATGGTCGAGTACACCGGCGGCTTTACCATTACCACCGGAGACGCCGCCATTGTCGGGGACAAAACCCGTACTTATGTGACCAGCAACCAGGCCTATGCGAAAAACATCTCCAACCGGAAACTGGACACCGTAGGCAACTCCAAGGACGATCACTACACCGTGGAGTTCGGCGAGGANCACTTCAAGGATCTGCGCCTGGACGACGNGCACAAGACTGCGAAGGACGATTTCGGCCGTCCCTCCAACGTCTGGAGCTACAAGAAGGTCACCATCGGCACCTTCCCCATCGCCCCCGACTTCACCTTCGACAAGCAGGCGGCTTATTCCGATAAGACCGATGCTGTGAAGAACCGGGCCACCGGCCTGGGCGGCTACACCCTGGAGTCCGACGAGGCGAACGTCTACACCCGTTTCTGGGTGAACGGCACCGAGTACAACATCAGCGAGTACGGCAAGAAGGGNGTNTGGGGNGCCCAGTGCCCCGAAACCAACAGCGAAGATGCGATCCGCTCCGGCAAGGAAGCGAAGATCTCCAACATCTCCGATCTGACNGACAACGGCACCGTGGTCGAGGTCTATGTCTCCGAGGATGAGGCCGACTTCATCACCGNNGTCGTGGTGGTCAAGAGCCAGCTCATGGNGGTCAAGAANGNNGGGACCGACTATGTCTCCCTGGAGAAGAAGGACCCCGACGACGGAGACAAGGATTTCCCCGGCTTCAACCAGGATCCCATCGACGTGAAGGTGGGCAATGTCCAGGCTGAGGACGCCCCCTATGCCGCCTTGAAGGATCTGAAGGCCGGCGACAACGTGGTAATCATCCCTGTGGACGCCGACCATGACGGCGAGGACTTCGAGGTCGCCGAGGCCTATGAGCCCGAGACCGTGTCCGGCACCCTGACCGGCGTGAAGGACTACGGCCCCACCAACAAGGCCAAAAACGCCGTCTCCCTGACCGTGGGCGGCACCGACTACAGCATCTCCCTGTGGAACAAGGACATGTCCGAAATCGACGGGGACAAGATCAAAGTCACCAAGAAAGACGTTACCCNGACCCTCGACAAGCACGGCTATGCCCTGCTGGCTGAGGATGTGGGCTCCACCTCCGAGTGGATGGTGATTGGTTCCTTCCGCTCCAACGTGGAGAACGGNCGCATCGTGACTGTCGTCACCGGCTGGGATATCTCCGGTGAGCCTGTGGAGCTGAACCTTGGCCCCAACTTCGACAAGAACGCCACCGGCTTCCGCCCCGGCGACCTGGTGAAGTATGAGAGCACCTCCCGCAGCAACCTGTATGACTGGGAGATCAAGAATGACGGCGTATACGACGTCTTCACCGGCGTGGACGAAAAGACCGGAGAACCCTACAAGATCAAGGCGAGCAACGTCAAAGTCGACCTGCGCGACTACGGAGACGACAGCGCCCTGTTCATTGACAAGGGAGTGAAGTTCATCTACGTCTCCTTCGACAATGACAACGAGGTTGAATCCATCGAGGTCAAGTCCGAAGTCAAGACCGTGGAGAACANGGAACTGCGCACGACCGCCGAGGGCGTAATCTCCAATACGGGCGCGGACGACAGCCTCCTGCCCATCGAAAAGATTCCCGTCCATCAAAACAACTTCAACGCGGCCCAGGCTGCGGTGACCAGCAAGGGAGCCATCAAGGCCGTGGTCATCAAGCAGGAAAGCAACGAGGCCGACAGCGCTTCCATGNTGTATGTCCGGNATATGNCCGGCGGCGCTCACTATGACTCCACCGGCAAGATGGTCTATGTCTACACCGTTGCCATGAACACCGCGGACGGCGTCCGTGAGGAAGAGACCATCTACTCCTATGACNGGCTGTACAGAGGCGACTTCGCTTCCTACGCCAAGACCGAGCACGCGGAGCACGACGAGTTCTACACTCTGCGTCAGCGCAACGACTTCACCCAGCGCACCACTTCCACCTTCCAGGCTGATATCCAGGAGATTGTGAATGTCAACGCCAGCCTTGTGGAACTGGGTAACTACAAGAAGGTCGGCTCCGGCAGAAGCACCGACAAGACCACGCTGGATCTGGCTCCCTACGTCAGCAGCGATCTGAAGGGCGACCTGGGCGTCGGAGACGAGCAGAACATCGTCAGCCTGCGGAAGGCCGTGTTCGTCTACCTGACCAAAAACGACATCGACAGCTTCGATGATCTGAAGACCTTCATGTTCACCAATCCNACCACGAAAGAGGTGGAGGACTANCGCCAGNAGAGGNCCGANGTCCAGCTGGTTGTGAACGACAACCCCGACACCGACGGCTTCCGCCGCGTTGCCATGGTGATCATCACCGGCTGGGTTTCCGCCGCCGACACCACGACCCCGGCTCAGAAGGACCTGCTGTCCGCCAACATCAAGGGCGTGACTTTCTCGAATCCCACTGCTTCCGAAACGGTCAACGGCCTGACCCAGGCGGCTATGGACGGCGACGGAAAAATCAGCTTCACCCACAACGGTAAGGAAATGGAAATCGAGCTGACCCACAATGGCTCTGCCTCTACGATTCAGAACGGCTCCACCGTCGCTCTGGCCGCGGGCGATACCATTAAGGTAACGGTCTATGCTCGGAACCACACCTCTGAGGCTCCCAACAAGTCCGACTACACCTTCACCATCGGNGCTGCGGTTGCGGCGTTCTATGAGAACACCGTGGCCACCGGACTGGGCGTTGCTGCGGCCAACGACGCGGCCGACGGCACCCTTGACTGGGCTTCTATCTCGGAGGATGATATTGACCTCACCACNACTCCCNGCGAACTGGACTTCGCAGGTGTGGTTCTGACCGGCAAGGATGAGGATACCGTCAAGCAGCTGGGAGATGCTCTGGACNTCGTGGGCCAGCAGTACNCNACCATTGCCAAGGCTTTNGACCATGCCACCTCTCACGAGTGGGTTATTACGACGCCCAACGNCCAGCTGACCTGGGATGATTCCACCGGCTATGCCTTCATCTCTGTGGGCAGCACCAAGCTGATTGTTGCCGCCGACGAGACCCTGGATCAGGTCACCGGCCTGGACGCGAACGTGAAGGTCACTCCTCTGGAAGGCGACCCCGTCTATGTTAAGACGGCGGATCTGAACTCTACGACGGTTGTCCCCGGCGCGAAGTATGAGAACGATATGTTCGCTATCTTCAATGGA
This sequence comes from Oscillibacter sp. CU971, assembly GCF_905219725.1. Taxonomy (NCBI): domain Bacteria; kingdom Bacillati; phylum Bacillota; class Clostridia; order Eubacteriales; family Oscillospiraceae; genus Oscillibacter; species Oscillibacter sp. CU971. The sequence continues at coordinate 10,678 of NZ_CAJMXG010000012.1, read as the reverse complement.
ACGGCCCCGACCCATGTCAACCTCACCGGAAACTTCGAGGTGTCCTACACCATGAATGGTAAGGCGATTGCCGACGGAGCTTCCTTCGACAAGGGCTCCGATCTGGTAATCACCATCAAGGCCACAAAGACCGGTGGTGTGACAAACGGAGCGGATGTCACGAATGCCGGAACTCTGGCCTTCGCCTCCAATATCACCGGCGGTGTGTGGGCTAAATCCGCCGACAGTGTGGAAGGCAGCAAAACGGATGATAAGACCTGGACCTTTGCCGGTCTGGCCAACGCGGTCATCGTTCCCGAGAACGAATCCATCACCATCACGGTTGCGGATCTCCAGAGCGATTACTCGGTTCCCGTTTTGACCTACACGGCGTCCCACAACTAATCTAATCCAACGCGAAAGACAAAGCAATCCCACACAAGAAAGGACCCGCCCCGCCTGGGGCGGGTCCTTTTCGGATGGAAGGGGAGCGGGAAGAAAAATTTCTCTTGCGTATCCCGGCGGGGCTGTGGTATAATGACCTTGCCGACAAAGGAAGTTGCATACGGCATAAGTTCACCAAGACAGCAAAAGGGAATCCCCGGAGAGCAGCACCTCTCCGGGGATTCCCTTTTGCTGGGATTAGCTGCCCTTGCGGAAACGCTCAAGCCGTTTGCAGACAAGATTGCCGGCAACGCTTGCAGCGACCGCGGCTAGGAAGTTGCATACTTCCAGCATAATGTTCACCTCCCCTCTGTTGCCAGAGTGGAACGGCAGCGAAAACAGTATAGCGGATTTCGACAAATTCCGCAAGGGGGAGGCCGGAGGAACTTCCGCAAGTCATGCGTGACAAACTCTTCCAAATGTGTTATGATAAGAAAAATCCGGAAAGGAGGCCTACCCTGTGATTGAAAATCACGGCCTGATTGAATATCTCCTGCGCAGCGGCGGGGACCTCTCGGACCGGGAGAGCCTTACCGCCCGGCAGATTAAGCGTTTTACCGACGAAATGCCCGGCGGATTTTTCATCTACCGGGATGATGACGATAAAATTCTCTACGTCAATTATGCCGTCCTCCAGATGCTTGGCTGTAAGACGGAGGAAGAGTTCTGGTCTCTCACCGGCGGGACCTTCCGCGGCCTCGTCCACCCGGATGACCGGGAGGCTGTGGAGGCCAGCATCCGAGAGCAGATTTCCCAGAACAGCTTCGACCTGGACTATGTGGAATACCGTATTGTCCGAAAAGACGGCTCCGTCTGCTGGGTGGAGGACTTCGGCCACTTCATCGAGACCGAGGAGCTGGGAGGCGTGTTTTACGTCTTCCTGGTCGACAGCACGGAGCGCCGCCGCCGCCGGGTGGCGGAGCGTGCGGCCATTCTGGAAGAAAAGCNCCAGAANGAGCGGGAGCTTCAGGAGCAGGCGGAACAGACTCTNGATTTCCTGGAGCAGATGAACGACNAGCTGGTCCGCCGNCTGGAGCTGATTGAGGGCCTGAGCGCGGATTACGAAGTGGTGTTCCACGCGGACTTGGCGGAGGACGTCATTCAACCCTATCNGGTCAGCGGCCGGGAGTGCTTCCAATTTGGCCGGGATCTGCAGGTCCGGCCCTTTCGGGACTTTGCCGGGGACTACGTCCGGCGCTGGGTCCATCCGGAGGACCGGGAGCGGTTCACCCGGGAGCTGGACCCCGCCTATATCCGGACGGCCCTGAGGGACCAGAAGTCCTACCATATCAATTCCCGGATCCTNCACCAGGGAAAGGNCGAGTATGTCCAGGCCTTCATNGTCAACGTCAGCNCGGACGGGGAAGCGACTCAAATTATGTTCGCCTGCCGCACGGTGGACGAGGAGGTCCGCCGGGAGCGGGAGCGCTCCGCCATTCTGGAGGCGGCCCTGGCCCAGGCGAAGCTGGCGGGAGACGCCCGGAACACCTTCTTGTCCAATATCTCCCACGACATGCGCACGCCCATGAACGCCATTGTGGGCTTCACCGAGCTGGCGAAGCGCCATCTGGACCAGCCGGAGCGGCTGAAACGGGAGCTGGAGCGGATTGAAGCGTCCAGCGCCCAGCTGATGGGGCTTTTGAACAACGTGCTGGAGCTGAGCTGGCTGGAATCCGGCCAGATTCACATTGAGGAGGTCCCCTGCACCCTGCCGGAGCTGGCCCGGGAGGTATGGGGGGAGGTGCTTCCCCGGGCGAAGGAGCGGGGCGTGGAGCTGGTGCTTTCCGACCCGGAGACGGAGCATCCCAAGGTCTGGTGCGACCGCCAGAAGCTCCGCCAGTCCCTGGAGCGCCTGGCCCTGGGGGCGGTGCGCCGGGTGGAGTCCGGCGGGCGGGTGGAGCTGTCCCTCCGGGAGCGGAGCGCCACCCGGGCCTATGGGTCCTATCATTTCATCGCCCATTGCTCCGATATGGCGCGCCCTTTGAACGACCAGGTTTTCGCCGCCTTTGCCCGCCGGGAAATCACCGCCGCCTCCGACGCGGCGGGGGCGGATTTGGGCCTGCCCATCGCCAAGCACGTCATGGAGCTGATGGGGGGCACGGTGGACGCCCAGGCCCTGCCGGACGGCGGCGGGCTGCTGACCGCATCGCTGAACCTGCGCCTGCAGGAGACCGCCGCCGCCCATACCGCCCCCTCCCCGGAGGGAGAGCGCCGGGTCCTGGTGGTGGAGGACAACGAGCTGAACCGGGAGATTGCCGTGGAGCTCTTGGAGGAGGCGGGCTTCCTGGTGGATACCGCCGGAGACGGCGCGGAGGCCGTGGAGAAGGTGAAAAACTCCTGCCCCGGCTACTATGCCTTGGTGCTGATGGACCTGCGGATGCCGGTGATGGACGGCCACAGCGCCGCCCGGGCCATCCGGGCCCTGGGGGACCCGGGGCTGGCCAATGTCCCCATTGTGGCCCTGTCCGCCAATACGTTTGACGAGGACCGGAAGCAGTCCGCCGAAAGCGGCATGAACGCCCACCTGGCCAAGCCCTTGGATATCGACCGCCTGCTGGAGGTAATTTCCGGCATAACGGGAGGATGAAGCGCGAAAAACCACCGTGAGGGCTCACGGTGGTTTTTTCCCTCCCCGCCAGGGCGTGAACAGGCGGGGGGCGATGTCCTGAACCTCCGGCCACATGAGGAAGGCGGCCTGGAAGCCCATGCCCACCCCCAGGCGGAGCTTTTGGTTCAGGGTGTCCGCGTCGTCGAAGAGGACGAAGTGGGCCTCTCCCTCCCGGTTATAGGTAAAGTACCGGGCGCAGAGGTCCTGGGAGAAAAAGACGGCGGGATTCTCCCGCTCCATCAGCGCCGCCAGCGCCTCCCCGGTCAGGGGCTCTCCCTCCCCGGACCGGGCGGGGAGGCGGAAGTCCATGCGGAGCCGCTGAACGTCCAGGGCCAGCCGTCCCGCGCCCCCGGCCTGGGCCACGGCCTCCTGGAGGTACTGGGAGAAGCTTCCGCCGGAGACGGCCGTGCAGAGAAGCACCGCCGCGCCGGGGGCGGCGCCCGCGTACCTCTCGGGGAGGAACAGCGTCCGCCGGGAGGAGGAGAGCGCCGGTGCCAGGGCGGAGACAAAGGCCGTCCGGTCCCGCCGGGGGGCCTCCTCAAAGTCCAGCAGCACGCCGGAGTAGCCCCGCCGCCCGCACTCCCGCAGCACCGCGTCCCGCAGATCCTCCGGGCTGTCGATGAAGGGGGCCTGGCGGTCGCTGANGGATAAGAGGCCCCCCTTGGTTTGCAGAAGCAGGCTCTGCCGCAGCAGCGCGGAGCCGGGGCCGATGCGGTNGGCCACATGGGCCAGGTTCCGGCAGTGCTCCCGGGCCTCCTGCGTCTCTTCCGGCGTCACGGCCAGGTAGATTTGCAAATTTCACTCCCCCTTGCGCCCAGGCATGAAAGCTGGTATACTGGAAATGACTTCAAGAGATTCTATGCGAGGAGGCTGCCGGCTATGCCCCTTTCCCTGGTTCCCAGCCGCCTGTTCGGGTGCTATCGGGAGATTACGCCGGAGCTTCTCCGCCAGGCGGGCGTGGCCCTGCTCCTCAGCGACCTGGACTTCACCCTGGCCCCCAAGTCCGTCCGCCGCCCGGACCCGGCCCTCCGGGCCTGGATTGCGGAGCTGAAGGCCGCGGGAATCCAGGTGATGATTGTTTCCAACAACCGCTCCGGCGCAAGGGTGACGGAGTTCTGCGCGGATTTGGGCGTCCCCTACCAGGGCCATGCCGGGAAGCCCTCCACCCGCGGCCTGGCGGCGGCCATGGCCCGGGCCGGGACGGACCGGGCCCATACCGCCATGCTGGGCGACAAGCTTTTGACGGATATGCTGGCGGCGAACCGGGCCGGCGTGCTGGCGCTGATGGTGGAGCCCCTGGGCGGCGCGGCGACGCCCTGGCAGAAGGTTCTCCACGCCCTCCAGGCCCCCTTCAAGGCCCTCTGCCGCCGCCGGGAGGAGCGGCGGAGATAGGAGCCGTCCAAAATATTTTTGCATGGTCCCGGACAATTAGAGGAAAAATACTTGCAATCACCGCCTGGATGGGATAAAATAGCTACGGCTATAATGGAAGAACCATGAAAAGAGAGAAAATGCCCTCTCACGGGTCGTTTTCTCGGATAAAGATTTGTGAGGAGGATTTTATTATGCCGACAATTTCCGCAGNCGAGTTTCGNAAGGGAATGATTTTCGAGATGGAAGGCAAGCCCATGCTGGTGGTGGACTTCCAGCATGTGAAGCCCGGCAAGGGCGCGGCTTTCGTGCGCACCAAGTATAAGAACGTCATCACCGGGGCCATCCGGGAGGAGTCCTTCAACCCCACCGCCAAATTCGAGCAGGCCANCGTGGAGCGCAAGGACGCCGAATACAGCTACAACGACGGCGATCTCTACTACTTCATGGACCCGGAGACCTTTGACATGTCCCCNCTGAACCGGGACGTGCTGGGCGAGGCGTTCAAGTTCATGAAGGAGAACACCGTCTGCAAGCTGGTGAGCTATAAGGGCAGCGTCTTCACCGTGGAGGTTCCCAACTTCATGGACCTGGAGGTTACGGAGACCGAGCCCGGCGTCAAGGGAGACACGGCCACCAACGTCACGAAAAAGGCCACCCTGGAGACCGGCGCGGTGATCCAGGTGCCCCTGTTCATCAACGAGGGAGAGAAGATCCAGGTGGATACCCGCACCGGCGAATNTCTGGGGCGCTGCAAAGAGTGAGTACGGCAAAGGGGGGATGAAATCCCCCCTTTGGATTCCCCCACACCCGTGACGCCGGTCACGGAGGTATTTTTGTGACGCGCATGTGGTCACGAACATGATTTGAATGATAAAGGAGGTCATTGACTATGAGCATCACGGAGAAGGTCGCGTATCTGAAGGGCCTGGCGGAGGGCATGGACCTGGACACCGAAAAGAAGGAGGGCAAGCTCCTGGCCGCCATCATCGACGTGCTGGAGGACATCGCCCTGGAGCTCAGCGACATTGAGGACGCCCAGGAAGAACTGGGAGAGGGCCTGGACGCCGNCAGCNACGATCTGGAGGACGTGGAGGACCTGCTCTACGGCGAGGAAGACGAGGACGAGTATGAGCTGGACGACCTGGAAGAGGGCGAGGACTGCTACGCCACCACCTGCCCCACCTGCGAGGAGAGCATCTACTTCGACGAGTCCGTCCTGGAGGACGGCGAGGTCGTCTGCCCCAACTGCGGCGAAAAGCTGGAGTTTGACCTGAAGAGCCTGGAGGAAGAAGAGGAAGAGGGGGAATAATCCCCCTGACGGCAAAAGCCGGACGCCTTGGCGTCCGGCTTTTCGCTGTGCCGGAAAAGATATATTGCCAAATTCCCGCCGCCGCGGTATACTGGATGGAGCGAGAGCATCCAAAGGAGAAGACCCATGATTAAGGAGAAGACCTTCTACCGCGCCTTTTTTGCCCTGACGCTGTCCCTGGCTTTGCAGAATCTGCTGACCTTTGGGGTAAACCTGATGGACACCGTCATGCTGGGCCGCTACAGCCAGGAGGCGATGAGCGGCGTGAGCCTGTGCAACCAGATCCAGTTCCTGCTCCAGATGCTGGTGGGCGGCGCGGGGGAGGGGGCCGTGGTGCTGGGGTCCCAGTACTGGGGCAAGAACAAGCTGGAGCCCATTCCCCATATCATCGGCGTGGCCCTGCGGTTCGGGGCGATTCTCTCGGCTTTGCTGTTCGGGGTGGTGCTGCTGTTTCCCCATGAGCTGCTGGGCCTGCTGAGCAGCGACGCCGAAGTCATCGCCCAGGGGGCGGCCTACTTCCGGATCATCTGTTTTTCCTACGTCATTTTCACCGTCACCAACATCCTGGTGGCCTCCCTCCGGTCCATCGGCGTGGTGAAGATCGGCTACGCCATTTCCTTTTCCACGCTGTGCATCAACGTCACGCTGAACTACCTTTTGATCTACGGGAATCTCGGCTGTCCGGAGCTGGGGGTCCGGGGGGCGGCGGTGGCCACCTTGGTCTCCCGCTGCGTGGAGCTGCTGATCGTGGTCTACTATTTAAAGTACCGGGAGAAGAGGCTGAACCTGACTTTGCGGAAGCTCCTCTTCATTGATGCCAGCTATCTTGGCGACTACAACCGGGTTTCCGCCCCGGTGCTGGTGAACCAGGCCCTCTGGGGCGCGGCCCAGATGGTGCAGACCGGCATTCTGGGCCACCTGGGGGGCGACGTGACGGCGGCCAACGCCATTGCCGTCCAGGTTTACCAGGTCCTCTCCGTAGTGGCCTACGGCGCGGCCTCCGCCTCCGGCATCGTGGTGGGGCGGAGCATCGGCGAGGGGAGGAAGGACGCGCTTCGCCCCCTGGTGGCTACGCTCCAGGTTCTGTTCATCGCCATCGGCCTGGCCTCCGGCGCGCTGATCTTCCTGGCCCGGAATCCCATTCTGGCGGTCTTCGGCGGCACGCTGACGGCCCGGGCCCGGGGCCTGGCCCTCCGGTTTATGGCAATTATCGCCGTCACCACCGTGGGCACCTCCTACCAGATGGCCTGTGACACGGGCGTCATCCGGGGCGGGGGAGACACGGCCTTCAGCGCCAAGCTGAATCTGATCAGCATGTGGGGCATCGTGGTGCCCTTCTCCGCCATGGCGGCGTTTTGGTGGAAGAGCCCCCCGGAGCTGGTGTTCTTTCTTCTGAAATGGGACCAGATCTATAAAATCATTCCCGTGGCCCTCCGGCTTCACAGCTGGAAATGGGTGCGGAGCGTCACCCGGCCCGACGGGCCGGAAAAGGAGGAGAACCATGTCTAAGCCCAAGGAGCCCAAAAAGCCCTTCAACCCCAGAGTCCGCGCCAACGTCTATGCCCTGGCGGCGCTGTACCTGGTCTATCTCTTCTACCAGATCGCCAAGCCCTACCTGACCCGCGACCCCTATGGCCCCACCTCCTTCCAGTTTACCCTGGGCGCGGTGGTGCTGGGCGGCGGCGCGGCGGTGCTGGGCCTCCTGGCCTGGAAGATGTTCAAGGCCCCCCTGCCGGAAGACCCGGAAGAGCCCGCCCTGCCGGAGGAAGCCGGAGAGGACGAGGAGGAAGATGAAAAAAAGCGGGACCCGTGAAGCGGGGCGGTTTTTGGAAAAGCTCAGGCGGCGGCGGGGCCCTTCTTCGCCATGGCCCGCTGATAGAAGACCATGGCCGCCAGGGCGATGAAGCCCACCACGTCCGTGGCGGAGCCGGGGACCATCATGGCAAGGCCCGCGATTACCAGGGCGAAGCGCATCCACTTGGGGATGGGCCGGAACAGGTAGCCGTTCAGCGCCGCGGCCACGCCGAAGATGCCAAGCAGCGCGCTGATAATAATCTGCACCACCTGGAAGACGCTGGTCACGTCCACGAAGAGCATCGCCGGACTGTAGGCGAAGATATAAGGGACGATGAAGGCGGCGATCGCCAGCTTTGTGGCGTTGACGCCGGTTTTCATGGGGTCGGATTTGGCGATGGCGCTGCCCGCGTAGGCCGCCAGGGCCACGGGAGGCGTGATATCCGCCACGATGCCGAAGTAGAACACGAAGANGTGGGCGNGAATCTTACCGATGCCCAGCTGAATCAGAATGGGGGCGCAGGTGGAGGCCATGATGCAGTAGTTNGCTGTGGTGGGCACGCCCATACCCAGCACAATGCAGCACAGCATGGTCAAGAACAGGGCGATGAACAGGGACAGGGCCGGAATGGGAATCATATTGCTGATGTTGATGACCCCGTTGATGAGATTGGAGGCCAGGCCCGTCACGGTGATGCACCCGGCCACCATGCCCGCCATGGAGCAGGCCACAGCCACGGTGATGCAGCTCCGGCCGCCGGCCTCCAGGGCGCTGACGATCATGGAGGCGGTGTCCTTCACGAAGTGGACGGCAAAGCCCTCGTCGTGCTGGGCCCGGCTGTCCGTAAACATATGGGGCAGGCTCACCAGAATCGCCAGCAAAATGGCGATGGAGGCGGAGAACTGGAGGGTCCGGGTTCCGGTGGAAACCATCCACACCAGGATTACCAGGGGCAGCAGCAGGTAGATGCTGCGAATCAGGATGCCGAACTTGGGCAGCTGGTCCCGGGGAACGCCTTTCAAATTCAGCCGCCGGGCCTCCAGATGGACGGCCAGGAAAATGCCGGTGAAGTACAGCAGGGCGGGGAGGATGGCCTTTACCGCCACGTTGGCGTAGGTGGTGTCCATATACTCCGCCATGAGGAAGGCCGCCGCGCCCATGATGGGGGGCATGATCTGCCCGCCGGTGGAGGCCGCCGCCTCCACGGCTCCGGCGAACTCGCCCTGATAGCCGGTGCGCTTCATCATGGGGATGGTGACGGAGCCGNTNGTGACNGTGTNTCCGACAGACGAGCCGGACACCATGCCGCAGAGGGCGGAGGAAATGACCGCCACTTTCGCAGGACCGCCGGAGGTGCTGCCCGCCAGGGAGTTGGCGAGGTCAATGAAGAAATTGGAGATGCCCGTCCGCTCCAGGAACGCGCCGAAGATGATGAACACGGCGATGAACTTGGCNCAGACCTGGATGGGGGTGGCCATGACGCCGGAGGTGCCGTAGAAGAGGGTATAAATGACCCGGGCCAGATTCTGCCCGCTGGCGAAGGTGTAAATCAGCAGCGCGCCCACCACGAACAGGATGGGCAGGCCCACGCAGCGGCGGCAGAGCTCCGCCAGCACCAGAATCGCCACAACACCGATGGCCAGGTAAAACCAGGCGTTGGGGATGGCGGATTCGCTGGCGGGGTTGATTTTGGCGGCGCTGGTGATGACCATGACCAGGGAGTTATAGTTCAGGCAGTAATAGAAGAAGGACCCGGCNCCCAGCAGCATCAGCACAATGTCATACCAGGGCATGGAGTTGGGCTTCACATGGTCCTTTCGGGCGGGGTAGGTGAGATAGCCCATGATGGTGATAAGCCCCAGGAAGGAGGTNANCNNGATGGGCAGGTCCCAGGTGCAGCGCAGGGTCATCCAGATGCAGTACAGGGAGAACAGGGCCATGACCACGCCCACGATCAGCTTGGGTGTCCCCTGCCAAATGCGGGTGGCGGATTCCCGGTCAAACTTCCGCATGACCTCGTCCATGTCCGCCGCGGTGCCGACGTCCACGCCGGGAAGGTGTTTCTTGTCTTTCTCGCTCATAGAATCCTACTCCTTATTAAAATAAACACAGGGGTATCACAAAGGAAAACAGGTCCTTGCCGTATTGAAGGGGCGGCGGGAGAGCTGCCCTTTCAAGGCGGCAAGGGCCGCTTGACGCGGCCCTTGCCGGGGATGGCTCGGGTTGGGGGATTAGTAAGTCCCGGCGGGGATGGTGTAGGCGCTGTAGTAGGGGGAGGACTCCAGCAGGGCGCTGGTGTGCTCNTCGTNCAGGCTGACCAGGTACACGGGGCCGCTGGTGGCCAGGTCCACAATGGCGGTGGTGGGCGCTCCGGCCACCACGAAGGCCGCGTCGATTTTCTTGTCCTTCAGGCTGTCCGCGCTGTCGCCGAAGCCCTGGTACACGGGGCTGATGCCGCTGTCGGGGTCGATGTCATAGGCGCCCAGCACGTCCACGGCGTTGAACCACACGCCGGAACCCCGGTCGCCGATGGAGACGGACTTGCCCGCAAGATCCGCCACGGACTTGATGTCGGGGTTGGTGGTGACGATCTGCACCTGCTCCATGTAGAGGGCGGCCACCACGGAGAAGTTCTCCACCTTGGCGTCGAAGAGGCGCTCGCCGTTAAAGGCGTAGCTCATAACGTCGGACTGGACGAAGCCCAGCTGANTGTCCNCGGCGGCCAGGTCCTCGATGTTGGCCTTGGAGCCGCCGGAGGTGACGGCGGTGACGGANACGCCGGTGTTATTGGAGATATAGCTGGACAGCACGCCGCCGAAGGCATAGTAGGTGCCGGACTCGCCGCCNGTGCCGAAGGTCAGGGCCTTGGAATCGCCGGAGCCCGCGCCTTCCTTCACGGAAGCGACTTCCTTGCCCTTCTCGGCGAAGTACTTGGCCGCGCCGGGGTGATAGGGCACGGAGGTGACGGAGGAGGCAAAGTCCAGGTCGAGCTCGCCGCCCTTGGCGTGCTGCTCGGTGATGGTGGGGATGTTTTCAAAGATGGCGGAGGTCAGGGCGTAGATGTCGTCCTCGGGCACGTCGTCCCGGGCGATGACCACGGCGCCCACGGCCACGGTGTTGGTGTCCTCGGCCACGGCGGAAGCGCCGGAGTTGTCGGAGCTTCCGGTGT
>NZ_CAJMXG010000011.1:0-31947 GCF_905219725.1 Oscillibacter sp. CU971 | reverse complement strand
GTTCTGCACAAGCTGTTTGCACCATTGCTGCTTTCAGCACTTTACTCAAGCGGTTTTAGCCTATTGGTACAGCTTCTAAGGGAAAATTAAATCAAGAACAGCCCGTGACCATTGCTATTCAACGGTCACGGGCTGTTCTTTGCATATAGTCCTTGTAAATGTTGCCCTCTTATTCCAGCAGCCAGTCGTCCACCACATCCCGCAGGCCCACCGGCGTTACGGTGCCCCGGACCAGCGCCTCCGCCAAATCCTGGACCTTCTGCCGGGAGGGGCTGAGATCCCTCACCGACGCCTCTTCTCCCTCCAGCTCAATCTGGACGCCGAAATTCCCGGCCTCCTCCAGCAGATAATAGCGCGCCTGTGACGACAGGCATGGGACCTCTCCTACCAGCATCTTGCGCAATCCGCTCCCTCCTCCGGCCCGCGCCTCTTCCAAACGCCGCGGGCGTTTTCTGCTTCCAGCATAACACAGGCATCCCGTAAAGCCTGTCAAACTTTGTCGAAGCCCCGCTCTTCCGCAAGAAGCGCCTCCAGCTCCTCCCGGCCGAACAGGAGATTCAAAGCTTCCAGCATGCCGTTGGCCGTGAGGTGCTCCGGCAGGTCCAAACGCTTCAAAAGCAGGCGGCGCTTTTCCGCGCTGCCCTCTGCCCCGCTGAGGCCCAGGGCGACCAAGTCCGCTTTGGTGACGGCCTCCCGCCGCTCCGGGGGCGGCCTGTCCTCAAACGTGGCCCCGCAGCGGCGCAGCGCCTCCAGCAGCACCGTGGGGGACATACCCTCCACGCCTAATTTCCCCTCCTTGCCGCCCCGGCGCTTCCGGCGCTCTTTGCCCTTCACGTCGGGGATGTAGGCCTGCTTCACCCGGTCCCTGGGCAGGGCCCCCTTCAGATAATTCCGCAGGAGGAAGCCCGCCCCGTCGCTGTCCGTCAGGATGATGAGGCCCCGCTTCTCCGCCAGGCGGCGGAGAAAGGCCAGCTTCTCCTTGTCGTTGAACACGGCGAACCCGCCCAAGGTGACCACCGTGGCGTCCACCACCTGGGAGACGGTATTCTTGTCGTAGCGGCCCTCCACCACAATGACTTCCCGGACGCGCTCCATTTCCTCAGCTCCTCTCCGCCGCCAGCCAAACCAGCAGCAGCTTCAATTCCCCGGCGCTGTCCACGCCCCGCTCGCTCTTCATCCGGCGGTCCAGCTCCTGGCACCTCCGCACCGCCTGGGCGCACCACTCCGCCGTGGTCCTCCGAGCGGCGTTCAAGAGGAGCTTGGCGGGGTAGTCGGACTTCATGCCCCACAGCTCCATCAGCCAATAGCGGTCCCTGCCGCTGTCCAGGGCCAGCCGGGCGGTCCAGATGCGCCGGAGCTGGCTTCCAAGGGCCGCCAGGATCATGATGGGCTCCGTCTGCATTTTNACCAGNTCCCCCAGGATGGAAGCCGCCTGGTCATAGCGCCCCTGGAGCACCGCGTCGGACAGCTTAAAGACCTCCGCCGACAGCACCGGGTCCGCCANGGCGTCGATNTCCGCCTGGGTGACGGTTTTGCCCNTGGCATAGGCGGCAATCTTCTCAATCTNCGTCACCAGNCCCGTCATCAGGGCNCCGCAGGTGAAGATCAGGTACTCCGCCGCAGCCCGGTCGATCTCCTTTCCCAGGGCCTTGAAGCGCCGGGAAATCCAGGGGATCAGGTCCGCGCTGGAGGCGGCCGGGCACTCCACCGCCTCCACATAGGACTCCAAGGCCTTGCAGAGCTTTTTCATGGTCCGGTTGGGCTTGTACTCCAGGGTGTCGTAAACAAAGACGATGCAGCCGTAAGGCGGCAGATCCTCCAGCAGGGCGATGAGCTTTTCCCGCTGGTCCTCCCCCAGCTTGAAGAGGTCCCAGTCCGTTACCACCGTCAAGGTCCGCTCCGCCATCATGGGCATGGCCTCCGCCGTCTCCGTCAGAATCTGGGCCGTCAGGTCCTTCCCCTCCAGGGCGTGGTAGTTGAAGGTCTCAAANCCCGNCGGNACCNGCTTCTTCNGCAGCTCCCCCAGATAGTACTCCCGGAGGTAGCTCTCCTCGCCATAGAAAACGTAGGCGGCGCCGATGGTCCCGGCGGAGAGGTCCTCCTTGAATTTTTGCAGGGCCGCTCCCTTTCGGGGGGCCTTCTTTTTTTCAGCCATGGCTTTCCTCCTGGTTCCAAGAGAGATGGATGGTCCCGTGCAGGTCCGTCCGGTAGATGCCGCAGCCCTGCCGGGCCAGACGGAGCAGGGTCTCCTCCGTGGGGTGTCCGTAGGAGTTGGACCCCACGCTGATACAGGCCGTCTCTGGCCTTACGGCGTCCAGCAGCGCCTGGGACGTGGCGTATTTGGAGCCGTGGTGCCCCGCCACCAGGGCCTCAATGTCCGGCAAATCGAACGTCTCCAGCAGCTTTTTCTCCGTGGCGGCGTCCATGTCGCCGGTGATGAGAAGGTCATTCCCCCCGGCGGAGGCCAGGACGGACAGGCCCCGCTCGTTGTCCCCGGCGTCCCCCACAGGCGGGTAGACCGTCAGCGTGCCCCGGCCGAAGTCCAGGCGCTCCTCCGCCGTAATAAACCGGACGGCGGCGCCGTGCGCTCCGGCGGCGGAGAGGACCGCCTCTTGGGGCCCCGCGCCGTCCTCCCCCTCGGGAAGCAGCAGCGTGTCCACATCCAGCCGGTCCAGAAGGCCCGTCACACCGGACACATGATCCTTGTCATAGTGGGTGAGGAGCAGGTAATCCAGGCGTTCGCAGCCCATGGCCGCCAGCTGCCGGGCGGCGGCCGCACCGGGGCCCTTCCAGCTGTTGGCGCTGCCGCAGTCCACCAGGGCGAAGGTCCCTTCGGAGGCCAGCACCACGCTCTGCCCCTGGCCCACGTCCAAAACCAGGGCGTCCAGGTCGCTCCCATACCGAGCCGCCCCCAGCCGGAGGGTCAAAGCCAGGGTCAGCGCCGCCAGAGCGGAGGCCAGAACGTACTTCCTCCTCCCCGTTCGCCGGGCCAGATACGCGGCGGCGAAGAGGCAGTAGGCGTACACAATCCAGTATTTCAAATAGGGGTTCGCGGTATAGACGGCGTGGCAGGGAATCCTCGAAAGCAGCCCGGCGGTCAGGAGGATGTACTCCGCCGCCAGCCGGGCCGGGAGAGCCAGCAGCGCTCCCAGGGGCGGGTAGAAAAAGCTGACAAACACCGACAACAGCCCGAAGCTGAAGGCCCAGGCAGCCGCCCAGAGGCAGAGGGCGCTGCTCAAAGGGGCAATCAGCACCAAAGCGCCAAAGTAGTACGCCGTCAGCGGCACGGTAAACACCATGGCTCCCATAGAGGCGGAAAAGGAGAGGGCCAGGAAGTGGAAGATCCNTCCCCAGGTTTTCCCCCGTTTCTTCTCTCCAACCAGGCCCTTGCGGAGCCTCGGCGTCAGCCAGAGGATGCCCGCCATGGCGGCGAAGGACAGCTGCAAGCTGACGGAGGCGGCGGCAAAGGGATTCGCCAGCAGGATCAAAAACAGGGCCGCCAGCAGGGACGTGGGCCCGTCGCTCTCCCGGCGGGNCAGGATGGCCNGCAGGGGCNGGGACAGCATNANGCAGGCCCGGAGCACCGAGGGGCTTCCGCCGGTGAGGACGGCGTAAAACGCCAGCAGCGGGATGCCCAGCAGGGCCTCGAGCTTCCGGCTTTGCAGCAGGAAGCCCGCCAGGGCCATGAGAAAGCCGCAGTGCATACCGGACACCGCCAGGATGTGGTTCAGCCCCGCCTCGGCGAGGGCCGTGTCGGCCTTTTCCGAGATCCCGCCCCGGTCGCCGGTCAAAACGGCCGTCAGGAATCCGGCGGCATCCCCTGGGAAAAGGACCTGGATGCGTTCCCTCATGGCCCGGCCCATCCGGGCGGGAAGCCAGCGGGGACTGTTCCGGGTCCCCTCCCCGGCCTCCAGATTCCCCCGGGCATAGGCCAGGAGAAAAACGCCTTTGGAGGTAAAGGCGGTAATATCCTCATCCCGGACTCGGGCGGCGTCGTTGAACCTGGCCTGTCCGGCTACGGTCTGGCCGACCGCCAGGTCCAGCAGTTCCTCCCCGGCGTAGAGCACCGCCTTGCCGGGGACGCCCTCCACGCGGACCTCCGCCCGGGCGCCGAAATCCGTTTCCTCGGCGTAGCCGCAGAGGGTGGCGGTGAAGTCCGACCTCCGCCCCGCCATTTCCTGGGCGGGCCTCTGGACCTGGCGGGCGTAGAGCCAGCTCCAGCCCAGGCCCAGAGCCAGGGCGGCACAGAGGATCACGCCCCGCCGCCGCCATTCCCAGGGCAGGAGCTTCGACAAGAAGCCCAGCGCCAGCGCCAACCCGGCACCCGCCAGTATCCAGCCGCCCCGGAGAAGATACTGGGCCAGAAACACGCCCAAGGAAAAGCCCCCGGCAAACGCCGCCAGCCGTCTCATGGCCCGCCCTCCTCTGTCTCTTTCTCTAAGCCAAAAACTCCCGGAGGGGTTTCCCTCCGGGAGCNGTTCTCTTTTTACAGGGTGCTTCGTTACTCCGCCAGGATCAGGCGGNTGCCCGTCANCGCGGGACTGTCCGCCGTCAGCTCCGGGACGAATTCCGTCTTGCCCTCCGCCCCCGCCGCCTGGGCGACCAGATTGGAGAGGGTCTCCGCCTTCTCCGGCGTGGTGACGGCGTAGACGCGGTCCACCCGGCTCACCAGGCGGTTCAGGTCCAGCCCGGCCACTGTGTCGGGACCCTCGGCGATAACGGCCTCCGGCACCTCCACGGACAGGAGAATGTCATAGGACTCCAGGGCCGTGTTCAGATCGCTGAGGAGCAGGTCCAGGTTATTGGCCAGGGGCACGTCGGTGTTGTAATGAATCTTATTGATTTTCCCCACGGTGGGATAGCTGAAATCCGTCAGCAGCAGCTCATCAAAGCCCAGCTCCGCGATCTCCTTCGCCAGGGCGCAGACGTACTCCCGGGTCCCGGGCTTGGCGGGGTCCAGCCAGAGGCTGTTGTTCCCGTCGTAGAAGATATAGCCGCCGGTGTTTTTCAGGCCCCGGCCCTCCACGTCGGCGTTGGCCGCCTTGAAGTCCTGGAGGCAGGCCACGCTGGCGATGGTGTGCAGCCCCTCCTGGGCCGTAACCGCGGCCAGGNCGGCGGCGGTGTCCATCTCGGTTTCCACCGCGCCGGAAACGGCGTTGGCCGCGTTGAAGTAAACCNTGCCGTTGGAGGTATTCAGGCGGACGGCCACGNCGTTGNCCCCCGAAGGCTTCTCCGTCTCCTGCCACAGGGCCTGTGTCAGCGCCTGGGCCGGAAGGGAAAAGGCCGCCGTCTCCTTGGGGCCCTGGTCCTCCGGCTCCTGGACCACCACGTCCACGTCGGGTTGGTGCTCCGGGGCCTCGCCCTCCCCGTCCGGCGGGGGGGCCTTCTCCTCCGTCTGCCAGGGCAGGCGGATTTGGCGGCTGCCGTCGGCGCCATAGACCAGGAACTGCTGCAAATAGATGACGCTGGCGGCCACCGCGATCACCAGCACCAGCAGAATTGCCAGCAAAATTTTCCACTTGGGCCCCCGCCCCCGGTAGCTGCTGTAGCCCTTGGTTCCCACCATGCGCGTCACCTCTTTTCAGGAGCGGCGCTCCCGTCGTTTTTTATTGGGGGAAGCTCAGCCCTCCAGGGCCATCATCTTCTCCACCCGGCGGGCATGGCGGCCCCCCTCAAACTCGGTGGAAAGGAAGACCTCCACCATCCGCTCGGCCATATTGGGCCCGGTGAAGCCCGCGCCGATGGCCATCATATTGGCGTCGTTGTGCCGGCGGGTCATCTCCGCCTGGAGGCAGTCGGCGCAGTGGGCGCAGCGGACGCCCTTCACTTTGTTGGCGGTGATGGAGATGCCGATACCGGTGGTGCAGATCACAATGCCCCGGTCGCAGCTCCCCTCCGCCACGGCCCGGGCGGCGGCGGCTCCGAAGTCGGGGTAGTCGCAGCTTTCCTTGGAGTGGCAGCCAAAGTCCTCGATCTCATGGCCCAGCCCCTCCAGGACCTTGATGACATGCTGCTTCAAATCATAGCCGCCGTGGTCGCAGCCCAGCGCGATCTTCATGGTAGTATTCCCCCGTGCATTCAAATTTTGTGGCTTATATTGTACTCCAGATTTTCCAAAAAATCAATATTATTTTCGACCGTAAATTTGTTCTTTTCCGTTACAATGCGTGTCGGATGGGCTTCCGCCCCTCAAAGGTGCAAAAGCTCTCAAAGCCGCAGTCCCGCAAAAGCGCCTGCCGCTCCCGGACGGCGCAGCCCACAAATTTGGCGGAGTGGGCGTCGGTGCCCAGGGTGACGATGGGGTCCGCCGCCATATCCTCATACAGCCGCAGCCANATCCCGTCCGGCAGGGGCGTACCGCCCCGGTTGGTGTTCAGCTCAAGGCCAATTTCCTTCCGCTTCAAAATAGAGAAGATTTCCGTGATCTCCCCGCCAAAGCGCTCCATGCTCAGATTCCAGCCCCGATTCTCGTTGAGATAGCGCAGGGGCAGCGTCAGATGGCCCAGCACGTCGAACTTCCCCCACTCTGCCATGGCCTTCACCTGGCCCAGGTAGTCGGCAATGCCGTCATAGGCCTCCTCCTCTGTCTTGGGGTCGAAATAGTAGAGGTCCAATCCCTGATAGCGCTTTGAGAGCATGTGGACAGNGCCGATCACAAAATCGAAAGGCGGCGCGNCCGCCAGCAGCTTCTCCGTGTGGGTGAAGTTCCAGCAGGCGTCTCCCAGCTCGATGCCCAGGCGCAGCTTGATCCGCTCCCCCATGGCGGCTTGAGCCGCTTCAAATTCCGCCGTCAGGGCGGACCAGTCNTAGGGCCCCCGAAGGNCCGTGCTGGCCCAGACGATGGGCTCCACATGGTCGGTGAAGCAAAGCTCGTTCAGCCCCGCCTCGACGGCGGCCTCCGCCAGAGCGGTCATGGAATCCCTGCCGTCCGGAGAAATCCGGGAGTGGACATGGTAATCCGCCAGATACATGGTTTGGCTCACCTCTTTTTCTTGCCCTTGCCGAAGAAGCCCTTCCGCTCCTCGTAGTTCTCGTCGCCCATGGTCTCGGCGAATTTCCGCAGGGCTTCTTTCTGTTCTTTCGTCAAATTCCGGGGAGTCTCGATGTAGACGGTGACATACTGGTCCCCCCGGCCCCGCCCGTTGATGGAGGGGATGCCCTTGCCCTTAAGGCGGAAGGTCGAGCCGCTTTGGGTCCCCTCGGGCAGGTCGTATTTCACCTTGCCGTCGATGGTGGGAATCTCCAGATCCGCGCCTAAGACCGCCTGGGCGAAGGTGATGGGGGCCTCGCAGAGAACGGAGGTGCCCTCCCGGCGGAAAATCTCGTGGGGCCGGACGGTGATGGTGATGAGCAGGTCCCCGGCGGGGCCGCCGTTCTTCCCGGCGTTGCCCTGGCCCCGGATGGAGATGGTCTGCCCGTTGTCGATGCCCGCCGGGATGCTGGCCTGGATGGTCTTCCGCTTCCGCACGGCTCCCGCTCCCCGGCATTCCCTGCAGGGCTGGTGGATGATTTTCCCCTTGCCGCCGCAGCGGGAGCAGGGGGAGGAGGTGGCAAAGACCCCCATGGGCGTCTGCCGCCGGACCTGGACCGTGCCGGTGCCGTGGCAGTCCGGGCAAACCTCCGGGGTGGTGCCCTCGGCGCAGCCGCTGCCCTGGCACGCGCCGCAGGGCTCCAGCCGCTCCACGGTGACGGCCTTTTCGCAGCCGAAGGCCGCCTCCTCAAAGCTGAGGATCAAGGACATGCGGAGGCTCTCCCCCCGCTGGGGGGCGTTGGGATTCGTCCGCCGCCCGCCGCCGAAGCCGCCGCCGAAAAAGCTGCCGAAAATGTCTCCCAGATCCCCGAAGTCGAAGCCTCCGTCAAAGCCGCCGCCCGCCCCGAAGTTGGGGTCCACACCGGCGTGGCCGAACTGGTCGTACCGGCTCCGTTTTTCCTTGTCCGAGAGAATCTCATAGGCCTCGTTAGCCTCCTTGAATTTTTCCTCGGCCTCCTTATTGTCCGGGTTCAAGTCCGGGTGGTACTTCCGGGCCAGCTTTTTGTACGCCTTTTTAATCTCGTCGTCCGACGCGCCCTTGGACACGCCCAGGACCTCGTAATAGTCTCGCTTTTGCTCAGCCATTCGTCGTTGCAAAGTCCGCCGGGCCCCGCCTTCGCCTAGCCGCGAAGGCCGCGCCCGCTTCCTTGCTCCTCCTCTCCGTCCCGGCCCCTCTGTGCCTCAGGCCGGGTAATTAACAGGGGGAAGCGGAGCCGCCTTTCAGCGGCCCCGCGTAATCCCAATTTTATTTNTTCTGCTCGTCGTCGTCCACGACCTTGTAGTCCGCGTCGTAGTACTGGCCCTCCTGGGCGGCTCCGGGATCTCCGCCGGGCTGGGCGCCCTGGGGATTGGCCTGCTGGTACAGCTTTTCGCTGACGGCGTAGAACGCCTGCTGGAGGGCCTCCGTATCCGCCTTGATAGCGGCGGTATCCTGGCCCTTCAGGGTCTCTTTCAGCTTGTCGAGGGCCCCCTGGACCTTGCCCTTGTCGTCGGCGGGGATTTTATCGCCCATGTCCGCCAGGGTCTTCTCGCACTGGTAGACCATCTGGTCCGCCTGGTTCCGGGTCTCCACTTCCTCCTTGAGCTTCTTGTCCTGGGCGGCGTACTGCTCCGCCTCCTTGACCGCTTTTTCGATGTCGTCTTTGCTCATGTTGGAGGAGGAGGTGATGGTGATGTGTTGCTCCGTTCCGGTGCCCAGGTCTTTGGCGGAGACGTTCACGATTCCGTTGGCGTCGATGTCGAAGGTAACCTCAATCTGGGGCACGCCGCGGCGGGCCGGGGCGATGCCGTCCAGGTGGAAGCGGCCCAGGGACTTGTTGGCGGCGGCCATCTCCCGCTCACCCTGGAGGACGTTGACCTCCACGCTGGTCTGGTTGTCGGCGGCGGTGGAGAAGACCTGGCTCTTTTTCACGGGGATGGTGGTGTTCCGCTCGATGAGCTTGGTGCACACGCCGCCGTAAGTCTCGATGCCAAGAGACAGCGGGGTCACGTCNAGCAGCAAAAGGCCNTTCACGTCGCCGGTGAGGACGCCCGCCTGGAGCGNCGCGCCCATGGCCACGCATTCGTCGGGGTTNATGCCCTTGAAGGGGTCGGAGCCGGTGAAGCCCTTCACCGCNTCCTGGACGGCGGGAATGCGGCTGGAGCCGCCCACAAGCAAAACCTTGGAAAGGTCGGAGGGCTTAAGGCCCGCGTCGCTCATGGCCTGGCGCACGGGGCCCATGGTGGCGTCCACCAGGTGGGCGGTGAGCTCGTTGAACTTCGCCCGGGACAGGGTGATGTCCAGGTGCTTGGGGCCGCTGGCGTCGGCGGTGATATAGGGCAGGTTGATGTTGGAGGTGGTGACGCCGGAGAGCTCGATTTTGGCCTTTTCGGCGGCCNNCTTGAGGCGCTGCATGGCAACCTTGTCATTGGAGAGGTCCACGCCGTCGCTGCGCTTGAACTCCGCCACCAGCCACTTCATGACGCACTCGTCGAAGTCGTCGCCGCCCAGGCGGTTGTTGCCCGCCGNGGCCAGGNCCTCGATGACTCCGTCGTCGATGTCCAGGATGCTGACGTCGAAGGTGCCGCCGCCCAGGTCGTAGACCATGATCTTCTGGGTCTGCTCTTNGTCCACGCCGTAGGCCAGGGCCGCGGCGGTGGGCTCGTTGATAATGCGCTTGACGTCCAGGCCCGCGATTTTGCCCGCGTCCTTGGTGGCCTGGCGCTGGGAGTCGGTGAAGTAGGCGGGGACGGTGATGACCGCCTCGGTGACGGCGCCGCCCAGATAGGCCTCGGCGTCCGCCTTCAGCTTCTGGAGGATCATGGCGCTGATCTCCTGGGGGGTGTAGTTCTTCCCGTCAATGGCCACCTTGTGGTCGGAGCCCATCTCCCGCTTGATGGAGGAAATGGTCCGGTCGGGGTTCGTGATGGCCTGGCGCTTCGCCACCTGGCCCACCATGCGCTCGCCGGTNTTGGAAAAGGCGACGACGGAGGGGGTGGTCCGGTTTCCCTCGGCGTTGGCGATGACGACGGCCTCGCCGCCCTCCATCACCGCCACGCAGGAGTTGGTGGTCCCCAAATCGATACCGATTACTTTAGACATAATGACTGCCTCCTGAATTATATGAAAATGTTATTTTGAACGCGTTTTTAATTGGCGACCTGCACCACGGCGTGGCGGATCACCCTGTCTCCCAGGAGGAAGCCCGCCTGGAAGACCTGGGCCACTTCGTTTTCGCCCAGATTCTCGTCGTCAACGTGCATGACGGCCTCATGCCGCTCCGGGTCGAAGGGCCGGCCCTGGGCCTCGATCTCCGAGACGCCCAGCTTCTTCAAGAGTTCCCTGTACTGGGTGAAAATCATCTCCAGNCCCTTCTTGTGGGGGTCGTCCTCCCCGCCGGGGGCCGCCGCCGCCCGCTCCAAATTGTCGTACACCGCCAGGAATTCCCGGATGGTGTCCGCCTTGGCGTCCTGGTAGAGGGATTCCTTTTCCTTGGCGGTGCGCTTGCGGTAGTTTTCGTACTCCGCCGCCAGGCGNGTAAACTGGTCCTTAGTGGTTTCCAGCTGGCGGGCCGCCGCCTCCATCTGCTCCACCTGTTCCCTGGTGAAGGTGATTCCGCCCTTTTCCTTCTTCTTTTTGCCCTTGGGCGCCTTGCCGGCGGGTCCCTCCGTCTGGNACTCGGGGACTGTCTCCGCCGTCTCTTCCTCCAGGGGCTGCTTGTTCTCTTCCGTCATTTCGGTTCCTCCTTGGGGGGTAGTTCCTCCTGTTTTCCAAACAATCGCGTCAGCCCCTCGGCAAAGCCGGAGAGCCGTGCGGCCACCGCCGCGTAATCCATTCTTGTGGGGCCCACCACGCCGATAAGGCCCCGCATGTCGTCTCCGATATCATAGCTGGCCACCACCACGCTGGTGTCCCGCAGGACCTCCTTCACGTTCTCCGGGCCGATGAGGATCTCCATCTCCCGGTGCAGCGGCTGGGGGAGCTCCTCCTTGCTGTCCGCCAGGAAGCTCATCAGCTCGTGGGCCTTGTCGGCGTCCCGGAACTCCGGGAGCTTTAAAAGGCGGCTGGCCCCGGCGGTGACAATCTCCCGCCGGCCCGCCTCCTCCAGCGCGTCCGCCGCGAAGCCCACGGCCTGGGACAGCAGCAGGAAGAGCTGGGGGCTCACCTGGTCCGCCACGCTCATCAGATGCCGGCTCATGCCGCCGGGGTCCGTATTGGTGAAGTGGCTGTTCAAAAGGTTCGCCGCCGCGGGCAGGTCCGCCGGGTCCACCTTGAGCTGCATCCGAAGGAGCTGGCTTTTCACCTTGCTGTCGCTGGTCATCATCACCAGGATGCAGTTCCGCTCGTCCACCGCCAGCAGCTCGAAGCGCCGGACGGTGAGCTCGGTCTTCCGGCTGGCGGAAACATAGGCCGGGTAGCGCACCAGGGCGGACACCGCCCGGCCCGCCTGGGCCAGGAGCCGGTCCAGCTCCTCCATCTTTAGCTGGAGGGACTGGTNGATCTTCTCCGTCTCCGCCAGGGAGAGGCGCTGGGCCTCCATCAGCTCGTTGACGTACAGGCGGTAGCCCTTGGGGGAGGGCATCCGCCCCGCGGAGGTGTGGGGCTGCTCTAAATAGCCCATCTCCGTCAGGTCGGACAGCTCGTTTCGGATGGTGGCGGAGCTGACGCTGCCCCCCATCTCGGCGGCAATGGCCTTGGACCCCACCGGCTCGGCGGTGCGGACATAGTCCTCCACCACCACCTTCAGTATCTGCCGTTTCCGGTCCGAGAGCTCCACGCCGTCCTCCTCCTAATGCCCGCCGCCTGCCGGGGCGGGCCGTTTTTGATGCTTTAGCACTCCTTTTCCCGGAGTGCTAAAGCGAGTTTACCACCGGATGGATTTGTTGTCAATGGATGGATATAAACAAATTGTAAACAAACCGGGTCGAAAACGTAAATCCGGTTTCCAGGAACGCTTTTTCCCGTTTTTTCCTGAACCCGCGGCGCTTTTTCCGGACGGCCCTTCCCGCCTTTGAAAAACGGGCTTCGTAAAAAATACCGAAAGTTGCACCGGAAGGGCCGAGAGTAAAAAATTGTGCTTTACTTTTTAAGCAGAAGCTGGTATCATATTTTACTGTGTGGGATATGCAACTAAAGGGGATGAGCACATGCTTAGCGAACAGGAATTGGAAAAAAGTCCGCTGTTTCACGACATCAGCTATCAGGATTACCGAGAGATTTTGTCCTGTTTTCAGGCGGTCCAGCGGTCCTTCCGGGCCGACGAGCTGATCTATGATTTCTCCTCCGACGCCGTGGGCGTGGTGGAACGGGGCCAGGCGTCCTTGATCCGCATTGACGAGGAGGGCGTGGCCACGGTGCTGGAGGACCTGGGCGTAGGAAGCGTCTTCGGCAAGACCCTGGCCTTCGCCGGGTCCACGGGAGACAGCCTGGAGGTGGTCTGCCGCCGCCCCTGCGACGTGGTGTTTATCGACTACGGCCATATTCTCAGCCGCTGCGGCCACGCCTGCCAGCGGCACAGCATCCTGGTTCAGAATATGCTCCAATTGATGGCGGACAAGGCCCAGGCCCTCTCCCGCCGGGTGGACGTGCTGTCCCGGCGGTCCATCCGGGAGAAGCTGCTGTGCTATTTCCGCCAGCTCTCCCAGCAGTCGGGAAGCCGGACCTTCACCCTCCCCTTTTCCCTCAGCACCCTGGCCGACTACATCGCCACGGACCGCAGCGCCATGATGCGGGAGCTGAAGCGCCTCCGGGAGGAAGGCAGCGTCCGCTCCGACGGGCGCCAGTTCACCATCCGGCAGTGAGGGGACGCCTCCCTCTATTTCAGCGCCGGAAAGGAGTCATTCCTATGGACTACGAGCAAATCCGCGCCTTTCGCAACGAGAAGAATCTCTTCGGCAGAAAACTGGGCATCTACGTGGAGGAGCTTGGCCCCGGTTACGCCCGGGCCACGAAAACCGTGACGGAGGAGGATTTGAACCCCCTTCAAGTTCCCCACGGCGGCGTTTACTTCGCCCTGGCGGACACGGCCTGCGGCTCCGCCATGGCGGCCTATGGGACCATGGCCGTTACCATCAGCTGCTCGTTCAGCTTCTTGAAAAGCGCCCAGGCGGGCGACAAGCTGACGGCGGAGGCCCGGGAGCTTCCGGGCGGGCGGAGCGTCTGCGTGCTGGAGGCCCGGGTCACAGGCGAGGGCGGAGCGCTCTTCGCTGTGGGCACCTTCACCTTCCGGCGGCTGGAAACGCGCATCGAGCCGTAACAAGATACGATAAAGAGGCTGTCAATGACAGCCTCTTTTTTGCGCCCGCGGGCGTTTATCCGATGTAAGGCAGGATCATCGAGGCCAGCAGGGCCACCACCAGCACCACCGCCAGGGTCAGCGCGATGACCCGCTTCAGCTTGCCGTTCATATGGATTCCTCCTTTGTCAGAACTTTGCGGATGCTCTTTTCCGCCTTGCTCCGGGGGAGCATCAGCTCGTGGCCGCAGCCCCGGCAGCGGAGCTTAATATCCATGCCCACCCGCAGGATCTCCCATTGGACGCTCCCGCAAGGGTGGGGCTTTTTCAATTCCACCAGATCATGAAGATGCAGGTCCATCTTGTCCTCCTGTCAACCATTTCGGTTTTCCGCATATATTGATTTATCAACGATAAGGATGCGATATCATGCCGGAAAATAAACTGTACCTGCCGGAGGGCCTCCGCCCTCCCGTCCCCCTCGCCCTCGACCATCTGCGGGAGGCCCTGGAAACCGGGGACATTCTGGAAGCTCCCGTCCAGCGCTGCGGCGTGGACCACACTCTGCTTTTGAACCTGGGCGGCGTCCAGGGCCGCATCCCCCGGGAGGAGGCCGTGGCCCCCTGGATCAGCGGCGCGGACCGGGACATCGCCGTCCTCTCCCGGGTGGGAAAGCCCACCTGCTTCACCGTCACGGCCCTGGAATCCGACGGAAAGGGGGCTCCTCTGGCGCTCCTCTCCCGCCGGGCGGCCCAGGAGCGGGCCATGGCCTATTTCCTGGAGCGGTTGGAACCCGGGGCCGTCCTCACGGGCCGGGTGACCCGGCTGGAGAGCTTCGGGGCCTTTGTGGACGTGGGCTGCGGCATTGTCGCCATGCTGCCCATCGAACATATTTCCGTCTCCCGCATCTCCCACCCCAGGGAGCGCTTTCAGGAGGGACAGAAAATCCTGACGGCGGTATGGTCCCTGGACCGGGAAGCCCGGCGCATCACCCTCACCCACCGGGAGCTGCTGGGCACCTGGATGGACAACGCCAGCCGCTTCCGCCCCGGAGAGACGGTGCGGGGCGTGGTGCGGACAGTGAAGGACTACGGCAGCTTCATCGAGCTGGCCCCCAACCTCTCCGGCCTGGCGGACGCCAAGGAGCGCCTTTCCCCCGGAGACGGGGTCAGCGTGTACATCAAGAGCATCCGGCCGGAGCGNNTGAAAATCAAGCTCCAGGTCATTGAGAAGCTGCCCCCCGCCCCGCCGGAGCCCATGCAGTACCAGATCACAGACGGGAAGCTGGACCGCTGGGTTTACTCCCCGCCGAACTATGAAAAGCCGGTGGTGGAAANGGTGTTCACANCTCCTTCCCCTTGAGCTTTTCCCAATAGGCCTTGGCCGCCTGTTCCGTCTTGTTCTCTCCCCATTCGNAGTACTTCACGCCCTTCAAAGCGTCGGGGAGATACTGCTGGTCCACCCAGTGGCCGGGGAAATTGTGGGGGTAGAGGTAGTGCTGCNGGTTATCAAAGCCGGTGGTGTCGGCGTGGACGTTCTGGAGCTGCCGGGGCACGTCCCCGGTGCGGCCCGCCCGGACGTCCGCCCGGGCCTTCCCGATGCCCTCCACCACGCTGTTGGATTTCGGGGCGGTGGCCAGCAGAACGGCGGCCTGGGCCAGGGGAAGCTGCGCCTCCGGCAGGCCCAGCTGCATCGCCGTGTCCACACAGGCCTTCACAATGGCCACGGCCTGGGGATAGGCCATGCCAACATCCTCGCTGGCGGAGCAGAGCAGGCGGCGGCAGNGCGTCACCAGATCTCCCGCCTCCAGGAAGCGGGCCAGGTAGTGGAGGGCCGCGTCCGGGTCGCTGCCGCGAAGCGATTTCATCAGCGCGGAGGCGATGTCATACATGGCGTCGCCTCCCTTGTCATAGCGCATGNCGCTGCGCTGGGCNANCTGGGCGGCGTCCGCTTTCNAGAGGAAGAGCGTTCCCTTTTTCGGCTGGGCCGCGTGGCTGAGAAGCTCCACGGCGTTGACNGCCTTCNGCACANCCCCGCCGCAGNCGGTGGCGATTTGCAGGGGCAAACCCTCCTCCCACTCCAGGGGCAGGGGCGAGCGCTCCTTCTCAATCTCCAGCGCCCGGAGGACGGCGGGCTCCGCCTCCTCCGGCGGCACGGCCTTGAACTCGAAAACCGTGCTCCGGCTGAGAAGGGCCCCGTAGACATAAAAATAGGGGTTCTCCGTGGTGGAGGCAATCAGAGTCAGCTTGCCGTTCTCCATAAACTCCAGCAGGCTCTGCTGCTGCTTCTTATTAAAATATTGAATCTCGTCCAGGTAGAGAAGCACCCCGCCGGGGGCCAGCAGGGTCCCCACGTCGGCGATGATGTCCTTCACGTCCTGGAGGGAGGCGGTGGTGGCGTTGAGGCGGTAGAGGGCCTTGTGGGTCCGCTCCGCCACGATGTTGGCGATGGTGGTTTTCCCGGTGCCGGAGGGGCCGTAAAAAACCATGTTGGCCTCGGTCCCGCTCTCGATCAGGCGGCGGAGCACCGCGCCGGGGGCCAGGAGGTGCCGCTGGCCCACCACTTCGTCCAAGGTTTTGGGGCGGATCTCATCCGCCAGGGGGCGCTGCATGGCGGTCCCTCCTTTTCTCGTCTTATGGGAAGGGATTATACCACACCCAAGCCAAAGTTTCCAGACGTAGCGGAAAAAATTGTTTTCCCCTGGACAAGCTCCCATATCTTTAGTATAATAAACGCATAAATCGGACGATATTTCTAATAATTGGGACTATCGTCTCTTCCCATTTCCATCCAATGGGCCTACAATAAGCGTAATGATTCTCGAAAATATTTCACCAAAGCGGTCAATTTTTATAACTTGAAAGGAGCGGCTTTTTATGTCCATTCTTGTTTGCGGCGGCGCGGGCTACATCGGCAGCCACACCTGCGTGGAGCTCGTCCAGGCGGGCTATGACATCATCGTGGCGGACAATCTCTACAACTCCAGCGAGGAGGCCATCCGGCGGGTGGAGCAGATTGTGGGAAAGAAGATCCCCTTCATCAAGGCGGAGCTGTGCGATCTGGAGCAGGCGGAGGCCCTCTTTGCCCAGAATCCCGGCATTGACTCCGTGATCCACTTCGCCGGGCTCAAGGCCGTGGGCGAGAGCGTCGCCAAGCCTCTGGAGTACTATTCCAATAATCTTATCAGCACGCTCTACCTCCTCCAGGCCATGCGGAAGCACGGGGTGAAGAACTTCGTCTTCTCCTCCTCCGCCACGGTCTACGGCGACCCCGCCTCCGTGCCCATCCGGGAGGACTTCCCCACCGGCGGCACCACGAACCCCTACGGCACCAGCAAGCTCTTCCAGGAGAAGATGCTCATGGACATCTGCGCCGCGGACCCCACCCTGAATGTGGCCCTGCTCCGCTATTTCAACCCCATTGGAGCCCATGAGAGCGGCCTCATCGGCGAGGACCCCAACGGCATCCCCAACAACCTGGTGCCCTATATCGCCAAAGTCGCCGTGGGCCAGCTGGAGAAGGTCCACGTCTACGGAAACGACTACGACACCCCCGACGGCACCGGCGTGCGGGATTATATCCACGTCGTCGACCTGGCCAAGGGCCATGTGGCGGCGCTGAAAAAGCTGGAGCAGAACTGCGGCCTCTTCGTCTGCAACCTGGGCACCGGCAACGGCTACAGCGTGCTGGACGTGCTCCACGCCTATGAAAAGGCCTGCGGCCATGAGCTGCCCCACGTCATGGATCCCCGCCGACCCGGGGACATCGCCCAGTGCTACGCCGACCCCAAAAAGGCCCGGGAAGAGCTGGGCTGGGAAGCGGAGCTTGGCATCGAGGAGATGTGCGCCTCCTCCTGGAAGTGGCAGTCCATGAATCCCAACGGTTACAAGGGATAAGGGAGAGAAAGGGAGAGCGGAAATGAACAAGCCTGTCCTGGTCATCATGGCCGCCGGCATGGGCAGCCGGTACGGCGGCCTCAAGCAGCTGGACCCCGTGGGGAACCACGGCCAGCTTATCATCGACTACTCCATCTACGACGCCCGCCGGGCGGGCTTTGAGACGGTGGTCTTCGTCATCAAGCCCGAGATCGAAGAGGACTTCAAGCGCTGCATCGGCGACCGGGTATCCAAGTCCATGGACGTCCGCTACGCCTACCAGCTCAAGGAGGACCTGCCGGAGGGCTACTGCGTTCCGGAGGAGCGCCGGAAGCCCTGGGGCACCGCCCACGCCGCCCTGGCCGCCCGGAACGTGGTGGACGGCCCCTTCGCCGTCATCAACGCCGACGACTACTATGGACCCGAGNCCTTCCGGGAGATTTACGGCTACCTCTCCGCCCACGCCGACGGAGACGTCTATGAGTACGTGATGGTGGGATACCTTTTGAAAAATACCGTCACGGAAAACGGCACCGTGGCCCGGGGCGTGTGCGAGGAGACGGCGGACAACTTCCTCACCCGTGTCACCGAGCGGACCAAGATTGAAAAAGGCGAGCCCCCCCGCTATACCGAGGACGACGGGCAGACCTGGACGGAGCTGTCCGAAGACACCATCGTCTCCATGAACATGTGGGGCTTCACCCGCAGCTTCCTGGACGAGGCCTGGGCGCGCTTCCCCGCCTTCTTAGACAAGGCCCTGGCGGAGAACCCCGCCAAGGCGGAGTACTTCCTGCCCACCGTGGTCAGCCAGCTCATCGACGAGGGCAAGGCCCGGGTCAAGGTCCTGCGCAGCGAGGACAAGTGGTACGGCGTCACCTACCGGGAGGATAAGCCCACCGTGGTGAGCGCCATCGCCGAAAAGACAGCATCCGGTCTTTACCCCGACCGGCTTTGGGAGGGTTAAGATGAACGCCGCGGAAGAGAGATTGCAGGAAGTCCTGGCCGCCTTTGACTNCGGGGCCCCCGTGGTGGGCGCCCTGCGGTACGGCCAGGGGCATATCAACGACACCTTCGTGGTCCACACCCAGCCGGAGGACCGCTGCTGCCGCCGCTTCATCCTCCAG
Source organism: Oscillibacter sp. CU971 (assembly GCF_905219725.1). NCBI lineage: Bacteria > Bacillati > Bacillota > Clostridia > Eubacteriales > Oscillospiraceae > Oscillibacter > Oscillibacter sp. CU971. The sequence goes on along the minus strand of NZ_CAJMXG010000011.1, from coordinate 13,704 downwards.
CGGNTGAGCGCCGCCGCCTTCAAGCACCCCGACGAGCTGATGGAGAACATCATCGGCGTCACCGAGTATCTGGGCCGCGAAATCGCGAAGCACGGCGGCGACCGGAGCCGGGAGGCCATGGAGGTCCTCCGCCCCCGGAATGGCGAGTCCTTCTTCACCGACAGCGCCGGAGGGGCCTGGAGGGTTTACCCCTTCGTGGAGCGCACCATCTGCTACCAGTCGGCGGAATCGGAGGAGCTGTTCGCCGCCTCCGGCCGGGCCTTCGGCCGCTTCCAGCGGCTGCTGGGGGATTATCCGGCGCAGACCCTCCACGAGACCATCCCCAACTTCCACAACACCGAGGACCGGCTTCAAAAATTCAAGGCCGCCCTGGCGGCGGACCCCCTGGGCCGGGCCAAGGACTGCGGGCCGGAGATTCAATTTGTGCTGGACCGGGAGGCGGACTGCTCCGTGGCCCTGAACGCCATGCGGGAGGGAACGCTCCCCCTCCGGGTCACCCACAACGACACGAAGCTGAACAATGTCCTCATGGATGAAAAAACCCACGAGGGCCTGTGCATCATCGACCTGGACACCGTTATGCCGGGCCTGGTGATCTACGACTTCGGCGACTCCATCCGCTTCGGGGCCAACCACAGCGCCGAGGACGAGCGGGACCTCTCCAAGGTCAATCTGGACGTGGAGCTCTTCTCCGCCTACACCGCCGCCTTTCTGGAGGGCGCCGGGGGCTCCCTCACCAACGAGGAAANCGACNACCTCCCCTGGGGCGCCAAGCTCATGACCCTGGAGTGCGGCATCCGCTTCCTCACGGACTACATCGACGGCGACCATTACTTCCACATCAGCCGGGAGGCCCAGAACCTNGACCGCTGCCGCANCCAGTTCNAGCTGGTGGCGGACATGGAGTCCCGCTGGGCCGAGCTGGAGGCCATTGTAAAACAATACCGGAAATGAACATACTCTTTGACGAGGAGCGTCTGCGCAAGCTGATCGCCAACCTCAACATCCTCACCGGCGTGCCCGCCAACATTCTGGACCTGTCGGGCCGGGACATCAACCTCTTCCGGGGCCATCCCCCCTTCTGCCGGGCCATCAACGACCTGNCCGAGGGCCACGNGCGCTGCGTNGCCTGCGACCGCTGCAAAATTCAGCATTATCAGGCGGAGAGCGGCTTTCAGCACTACCGCTGCCACGCGGGCATCTGCGAGGCCGTCATGCCCCTTTACAGCAAGCAGAACCCCGTGGCCTACCTTGCCGTGGGCTGCTATCTGGATGATTCCCCCATGGAGGAGCAGTGGGAATACACCCGCTCCCTGCTGGACTGGTGGCCCGACGGCCCCGACGCTTTGAAGGACGCCTTCTTCCAGTTCCGCCGGTACTCCAAGGCGGAAATCCAGGCCTACACCGAAACCCTGGAGGCCCTGTCTGCCTACATCCAGCTCAAGGGCATGATTTTAACGGCGGAGCAGACGGACCTCCAAAAGCTGGAGCTGTATCTGGAACAGCACTATATGGACAAGCTCTCCCTGGAATCCATCTCCCAGCAGCTCCACATCGGCCGGACCAAGCTCTGCTCCCTGGCNAAGGAGCTCTCCTGGGGGCGGACCCTCTCCTANCTGATTACNCGGCNGCGGATCGAGGCCGCCAAGCGTCTGCTGCTCCAGAGCAGCATGCCCATTTCCGCCGTGGGGGAAAAGGTGGGANTCAGCGACTATAACTACTTTTNCAAGGTTTTCCGCTCCGCCACCGGCATGACTCCCAGCGCTTTCCGCAAGAGCTGCCGGGACGCGGCGGCCGCTTCNAATTTTAGTTAATCGTTTACGGAAATCGTACGAACTTTCGTGGTTCGTACGATTTTTCTACAAACTGTACGGAGCCCCCTATTATTTACAAATTCTACAAGTATAATAAGAGTATGAGGGCGGCGTTTGTGAATTTTTCATATCGCATCCCTCACATGTGTATTCCGCACATAAAAATTGTAAAGAGGAGAATGACGATGAAAAAGTTTCTTGCCACTTTGCTTGCTCTTGTGATGGTCCTGTCCCTGGCCGCCTGCGGCGGCGACAAGGGCGGCGAGACCACGCCCCCGCCCGCCGACACCGGCAGCACCGACGCCCAGACTCCGCCCGCCGGCTCCGGAGACAAAATTGACATCAGCGTCATCGCCGCCGAATACGGCCAGAACACCAAGGAATGGTGGGCCGGCTTCCAGAACGACTTCAACGGAAGCCACGACGGGATCAACCTGAATGTGGAGGTCGTCTCCTAGAACGACATCTACACCGTGGTCAACACCCGGATCTCCAACAATGACGCCCCGGACATCCTGAACATCGATGTCTTCGCCGACTACGTGGCCGACGACCTGCTCCTCCCCGCGCAGGACTACGTCTCCGACGAGACCTACGCCAAGTTCTATGACGCCTTCCTGGAGCAGTCCAACATCGACGGCACCATCTGGGCCATCCCCGACCTGGCCTCCGCCCGCGCCATGTACTACAACAAGGGCATCCTGGAAGCCGCCGGCGCGGAAGTTCCTACCACCTGGGACGAGCTGAAGGACGTCTGCGCCAAGATCAAGGCCTATGACTCCAGCATCTATCCCTGGGGCATCGACATGACCACCGACGAAGGCCAGGCCGCTTTCGCCTACTACATCTGGAACAACGGAAGCGACTTCACCGACGCCTCCGGAAACTGGACCTTGAACGCCGACGCCAATGTGGAAGCGATTGAATACGCCATCAGTCTGGTCAAGGACGGCTACACCAACTCCGACCCCGCCACCGAGACCCGCTATGCCCTGCAGGATCTGTTCGGCGCGGGCAAGCTGGCCATGGTCATCGGCCCCAACTCCATCCCCACCTACATCGCCGACAACTATGCCAAGGCCAATACCCCCGAGGAAGAGCAGATTGACTTTGCCTTTGCGGCCATCCCCACCAACGGCGGCAACGCCTCCGTCTCCGCCGGCGTCATGGACCGGTTCATGTGCTTCGACAACGGCCATTCCGACGAAAAGCTCGAGGCCATCAAGGAGTTCTTCGACTTCTTCTATGAGGACACCCGCTATTCCGACTGGGTGCTGATGGAAGGCTTCCTGCCCGCCNCCTCCGCCGGCGGCGAGATCGTGGCCGCTTCCGACCCCGATATGGCCCCCTGGGTGGACATCGTGGGCTCCTGCAAGTTCTATCCCACCGCCAAGGCCGAGTGGGCCAACGTGAAGCAGGGCGTCATCAATGTGGAGCAGCAGGCTCTGATGGGCGGCAATGTTCAGGAGCTGCTGGATGAGCTCCAGGCCGAGATTGAGGCCGAGGCTGCCGGCTGACGCCTCCAATCGCTTCACCGTTCACCGACATGCCACCGCGGGGCCGGGCCTGAACGGCCCGGCCCCCGTTTTNTTCCAGCCGTTCTCAAAGCGCGGCGGTCCCGCCGGGTTTTGACAGCGGCCGGAAGACGCTTTGATTCTGACTATAGGGAGGTGTCCCCGTGAGTACAAAGACCCCTGCTGCCCCTGCGGCATCCCAGGAGCTGGCCAGGAAGGCCCCACGTTCCTCCAAAAGCAAAAAATTCTTCCGCAAGGTCGAGCCCTACATCTGGATTGCCCCCAGCATCATCCTGATGGCCATTTTCATCGTAACCCCCATTGTCAAGGTCTTCCAGCTCTCCATGAGCAAGGTGACCCGGGCGGGTCTGGTCAAGGGCTACAACAACTTTGAGAACTTCTCCAAGGTCCTTAAAAGCCCCGCCTTTGCCCTGGTGCTGAAAAACACCATCGTCTGGACCATNGCCGTGGTGGTTATCTCCACCGTGCTGGGCTTCATGCTGGCCCTGGTGCTGAACAATAAATTCCGGGGCCGGAAGGTAGCCCGGGCCATCGTGGTCTTCCCCTGGGCCACCACGCTGGTCATTCAGGCCAGCGCCTGGAACTTCATCATCAACAAGGACTACGGCACCTTAAACACCCTGCTGATGAAAATCGGCCTCATCAGCGCCCCGGTGAACTGGACGCCCACCCCGGGGGNCTACTTCGCCTGGGAGATCGCCTGCGGCATTTTCGTCACCATTCCCTTTGTCACCTTCTGCGTGCTCTCCGGCCTCCAGAGCATCGACGCGTCCTATTATGAGGCCGCCACCGTGGACGGGGCCGGGTACTTCCAGAAGCTCTTCAGCATCACCCTGCCCCTGGNGAAGTCCTCTTTGACGGTGGCCACGGTGCTGAACATCATCTACGTCTTCAACTCCTTCCCCATCATCTGGACCATGACCAAGGGCGACCCGGCCAACCNCACGGACACCCTGGTCACCTACCTCTACAAGCTGGCCTTCTACAACGGCAAGCAGGGCGAGGCCTCCGCCGTCTCGGTTATCGGCTTCCTCATCCTGCTGGTCTGCGCCAGCGTCTACATGATCTACACCCTGCGGAAAGGAGATGACGATTTATGAGCCAGCCCGTGAATACCGTGAAAAAGCCGGTTTCCATAAAGAAAACCATTCTGCGCGTCCTGCTCTACTTCGTCGTCCTGGACGTGTGCGTCATCACCCTGNACCCCTACTTCGCCATGCTGTGCACCGCCTTGAAAAACCGGGTGGAGATCTTCTCCGGCGGCACCGTCCTGCCCGTCGTGCCCCTGTGGTCCAACTTCATCGACATCTGGAGCCGGGCTCCCATGGCCAAGTACATGCTGAACTCCGTCCTCATCGCCGGCGGGTCCACCATCATCGCCATGCTCTGCGGCATCCCGGCGGCCTATGCCCTGGCCCGGATGAAGTTCAAGGGACAGACCGCTTTCCTGGGCTTCGTCATTGTTTCCCAGATGTTCGCCCCGGTGGTGCTGCTGATCGGCATCTACCAGGTCATGCAGCGCCTGGGCCTGACGGACAACATTTTGGGGCTCATCTTTATCAACGCCGCTTTCAACCAGGCGTTCACCATNNGGCTGCTCCGGGGCACCTTCATGGGCATCTCCGCAGAAATGGAACAGGCCGCCACCATCGACNGCTGCACCCGTGTCCAGTCCATGATGAAGGTGCTGCTCCCCGTGGCGGCCCCCGGCATCGTCACCACGCTGATCTTCATCTTCATCAACGCCTGGAACGAGTACACGGTAGCCCTGTGCCTCATCTCCACCGACGACNATAAGNCCCTGACGGTGGGTATCAATACCTTTAACGGGTATAATATGATCGAGTGGCAGTANCTGTTCGCCGCTTCCATCTTCGCCATCATCCCCGTGGTCATCCTGTTTATGTGCATTGAGAAGAACCTGGTCAGCGGCCTCGCCTCCGGCGGAGTAAAAGGCTGATACTTTTTCTCGAGAGAAAAAGTATCCAAAAAGAGCTTTCGCTCGCTCTGATAGTCTGGCAATCCACCTGGCCGAAGCGACGGCAACATAGAATTGCGTTATAGAACCTTGTTTTTGAAACTGGAAAGGAGAAATGCCATTATGAGAATCTTTATCGAGAAGGACTACGACGCCATGAGCCGCCGGATGGCCCAGATCATCGCGGCGGAAATCACCCACAACCCCGCCTGTGTGCTGGGCCTGGCCACCGGCTCCACCCCCGAGGGGGCCTACAAGTATCTGGTGGACTGGCACAAGCAGGGCTGCCTGAGCTTCCAGGACGTGCTCTCCGTCAACCTGGACGAGTACGTGGGCCTGGCCCCCACCCATGACCAGAGCTATCGCTACTTCATGCAGAGCAACCTCTTCGACCATGTGGACATCGTCCCCGAGAACACCCGGGTGCCCGACGGGTTGACCAAGGACCCCGCGGCCTTCTGCGCGGAGTACGACGCCTATATCCGCTCCCTGGGCTATGTGGACCTCCAGCTCCTGGGCATCGGCCGGAACGGCCACATCGGCTTCAACGAGCCCGGCGACTGCTTCGTCAAGGAGACCCATGTGGTGGACCTGGCGGAAAGCACCATCGACGCCAACGCCCGCTTCTTCGCCACCCGGGACGACGTGCCCAAACAGGCCATCAGCATGGGCATCGGGGCCATCATGGGCGCCAAGAAGGTTCTCCTGGCCGCCAGCGGCGCGGAGAAGGCCGACGCCATCCTGGGCTCCATCTGCGGGGCTATCACGCCCCACTGCCCCGGCTCCATCCTCCAGCTCCATCCCAACGTGGCGGTGGTCGTGGACGAGGTTGCCGGGAGCAAGCTGAAAGCCGCCGGGGTAAGCGTATGCGGATAACCGGCGGACAGGTCTTTGACCTGGAACAGGGCTTCACCGCCCGGGATCTCTGCACCGACGGGGCCCTGATCTCCCATGTCAGCGGCGATGGGGACGTTTTGGACGCCTCCGGGTGCTACGTCATCCCCGGCCTGGTGGACGTGCATTTCCACGGCGCGGTGGGCGAGGATTTCAGCGACGCTACCCCGGAGGGGCTGCAAAAAATCGCGGACTACGAGCTTAGCCAGGGCGTGACCTATATCTGTCCGGCGGGCATGACCCTGCCGGAGGACCAGCTGACCGCCATCTGCAAAACCACCGCCGCCCACCGCAGGCAAAATTCCGGCGGCGCGGAGGTGGTGGGGGCGCACCTGGAGGGTCCCTTCCTCTGCATGGCCAAGAAGGGCGCGCAGAACGGCGCGTTCCTCCACGACCCCGACGTCCCCATGCTGGGGCGCCTCCAGGAGGCGGCGGAGGGCTGCGTGAAGCTGGTCACCGTGGCTCCCGAGCAGCCCGGCTCCGTTGAATTTATCAAGGCGGCAAAGGACCTGGGGGTCCATGTCTCCGTGGGGCACACCGTGGCGGACTACGAGACGGCCAAAACCGCCTTTGAGGCGGGGGCGGACCATGCNACCCACCTCTATAACGCCATGCCGCCCCTGGCTCACCGGGACCCCGGCGTCATCGGCGCGGCCTATGAGGTCCCCTCCGTCATGCCGGAGTTGATCTGCGACGGCATCCACATTCACCCGGCGGTGGTGCGCCTCACCTTTGGCCTGTTTGGAAAAGAGCGGATGATCATCATCTCCGATTCCCTTCGGGCCACGGGCATGCCCGACGGCGAGTATCCCTTCGGCGGGCAGATGATCGAGGTTCACGGCAACCGGGCCACCATCCTGCACCACCCGGAGACTCTGGCGGGCTCCGTCACCAGCCTCATGGGCTGCCTGCGCCAGGCCATCGCCTTCGGCATTCCGGCGGCGGACGCGGTGCGGGCCTGCACCTATAACCCCGCCCGCTCCATCGNCATCGAGGANCGGACGGGNACCCTGGACGCGGGCAAGGAGGCCAGCATCGTCCTGCTGGNCCAAAAGGACCTGTCCATCCGCAAGATTCTCTTCAAGGGCCAGGCCGTCACGGCCTGAGTTCCGGGCTCAACGTTGGACTTGGCGGGATACCCGCCTNTCCATAAAATCAACGGGCCGGGCGGCGACTCCATTTCCATCGTCCCCGGCANCAACNAAAAAGGANGAATNCCCCGCTTTCACTTGCGGTGCGGCAGTGTGGAGACCTGCCGTAATGCCCGCGGGAACGCGCTTCCCGGGGCGAGGCGGAGACGGCGGAGGCCGCTTCGTCAAAGTGAGTACGCTATGGCAACTCTGAACCTCAAGAGCATCAAGAAAATCTACCCCCACAGCGGCGACCAGAAAAAAAACAAGAAAAAGGCGGCGGACCCTGAAAAGAAGGTCAATCTCCAGGTGACGGACAAGGGCGTCGTGGCGGTGCAGGAGTTCAACCTGGACATCGCGGACAAGGAATTCATCGTCCTGGTCGGCCCCTCCGGCTGCGGAAAGTCCACCACGCTGCGGATGGTTGCCGGCCTGGAGGAGATTTCCGAGGGCGAGCTGTACATCGACGGCCAGCTCATGAACGACGTGGAGCCCAAGAACCGGGACATCGCCATGGTCTTCCAGAGCTACGCCCTCTATCCCCANATGACGGTGTATGAGAACATGGCCTTCCCCCTGAAGCTCCGCAAGGTGCCCAAGGATGAGATCGACAAGCGGGTCAAGGAAGCCGCCGAGATCCTGGACATCNCCCAGTACCTGGACCGCAAGCCCAAGGCCCTCTCCGGCGGCCAGCGCCAGCGCGTCGCCATCGGCCGCGCCATCGTCCGGGAGCCCAAGGTGCTGCTGATGGACGAACCCCTGTCCAACCTGGACGCCAAGCTCCGCAACCAGATGCGCGCCGAGATTATCAAGCTCCGGCAGAAAATCAACACCACCTTTATGTACGTCACTCATGACCAGACCGAGGCCATGACCCTGGGCGACCGGATTGTTATCATGAAGGACGGCTGGATTCAGCAGATCGGCACGCCGCAGGAGGTCTTCGACCATCCCGCCAACCTCTTCGTGGCCGGATTCATCGGCACGCCGCAGATGAACTTCTTCGACGCCAAGCTCTTGAAGGAAGANGGCAAATACAGCGTCTCCGTGGGCGGCATCAAGGTGGATCTCTCCGACACGAAGCAGAAGGCCTTGGCGGCCAAGAACGTGGGCTCCCAGGCCATCACCCTGGGCGTGCGGCCCAGCCACATCACCCTGGGCGACGGGGCCAACACCCTGACGGCCACGGTGGACGTGTCCGAGATGATGGGCAGCGAAGTCCACCTCCATGCCAACGCCGAGGGACGGGACGTAGTGGTCATCGTGCCCACCCTGGACCTCTCCAGCGTCAGCTTCGCTCCCGGCACCGCCATCCACCTCAGCTTCGACGGCAGCGTCTGCCATCTCTTCGANAGCGAGGGCAAGAACCTGGAATTCTAAGCGCCTTTGTTTTTAGAAAGCCGGTACGGATTTTCCGTACCGGCTTTTTGCAAAAAGATTGATTTTTTCCCCGGTTTCCTGTAAACTAATGCTTGTCCCAAAAATCTTACCAACAGGAGGCGCTCTATGAAAGAGCTTTTTCTTCTGGCCGCCGTCATCTGTTTCGGCATGGCCATTCTGAAATTCTTTTCCGCCCGGATGGACCGCTCCGCTCCCGCTTCCCAGGACGCCGGAACATCCCGGAACGTCATCAGCGGCGAAGAGGCCAAGGAGCGGCTGGAAGCCAATCCGGACGCCATTTTGCTGGACGTGCGGACCCAGGAGGAGTACGACGGGGGCCACATTCCCGGCGCGGCGTGCTTTCCCAATGAGGACATCCTGCCGGAATTCCCGCTCCCCTTTGAGAAGGACGCGGAAATCCTGGTCTACTGCCGCTCCGGCCGCCGCAGCGCCGAGGCGGCGGAGAAGCTGAAGCACATGGGCTATACCAACGTGGCCGACCTTGGCGGCATTGTGAACTGGCCCTATGAAACCACCACCGATTGACTAAGAAGAGCCGCGCCGTAGGGCGCGGCTCTTCTTTCGGGTTCAGTCCTCCGGTACGGCGTAGATGCCGTAAACAAAGAGATCGTCCGGCCCCGCCAGCTCCGGCAGGACGGTCATATCCCCGTCCCCGGTCCACTCCACCTTCAGCTCTCCGGTGTGGAGCCGGTAAGTCTGCGTTTTTTCCGTTCCATCGCCGGAAGTTACCGTCACCGTCAGCAGCCCGCCGTCGAAGAAGTCCGCGTCCATCTGGGCCTCGATGCTGATGCCCAGGCCGGTAGGAGCCATCTCCTCCGGAGACACCCAGAAGCCATATCGGGCATCGGGGTCGTAATCCTCCTCCACGCCGGTTCCCAACGCGGTCATTTCCGGCATATCCCAGACCCCGTCGTCCCGCTGGCTGATGGCGGCGGGGGCAATCCGTCCCTCCGCCATGGCTTGCCGGTACTCCGCCAGCTGCTCGTCTGTCAGGTTCTCCCGGATTTGGTAGCGGTACAATCCACCCCGGTCAATAGAAAGGGATACCTTGGCAATATTCTCCCCGGTAACTTGGAAGAGACAGCCGGTAAAGTCGCCGAATTCCGGTGTGGTGCAGCCCTCGCCCACCGAGAACGCGATGCTGCCGTCCGGCGCAGGACCGTAGGTCGTATCGGTTCCCGCGGCATAGGCCGTCAGGCCGAAGGTGGGCACCAGGATTTGGGCCGGCGGCGTCTCCTCCAGCCCGGTGTTTCCGGGGGTCCCGGGCGCTGCTGTAGGCACGGGCCGGAGGGAGAAGCCTCCCAGCACCAGAGCCAGGGCGCAGACGGCGCAGACCGCCGTCCGCAGGAGGACCCGCGTCCAATTCCTCGGCGCCGCAGCGGCTGTAAACGCCGTTTTTGTCCGAGGGCGTCCCCAGCCTTGCCGTTCCCGGCAGGGGGACGCTTCCGCTGTCCGGCGGCGGGCCTCGAAAAGCACCTGGTCATTCAGCCCGGCGGGCGTATGGATACGTTCCGTCAACTTCCGATAGCGATTTTCCATCGTCAAAACCTCCCAATAAGTCCTTCAGCTCCGCCCTGGCCCGGCGGAGGCGGCTGCGCACCGTGGCCGCCGGGACGCCCAGCAGGGCCCCAATCTCACCGCTCTCATAGCCCTCGCCGTAGAAGAGGTGGACCGCCGTCCGCAGCTTCTCCGGCAGACGCCCTACCGCGTCCCACAACTCCGCCGCCTCCTGGTCCACAGGCCGGGCCATGNCCGGCACCTCGTCCAGGGATATCACTCCTCCCCTTCTCCGGCGGGCCCGCCCTAGGTCGGCACAGCGGTTCAGCGCCGCCCGAATCAGCCAGGCTTTTGTCCGTTCGCCGTCCCAGCCGCCGGCCCGCTGTTCCAGCAGGCGGAGGAACACGTCCTGATAAACGTCCTCCGCGTCGGCGGCGTTTTGCAGCCGGCACAGAGCCAGGCGGTACACCGTGTCGCCATAGGTTTTCATGGCATTGCTCAATTCCTGCTCCGTCAAGGCAATGCCTCCTTTCCTTGGTCTGAAAAGCGCCTTTCACTCATAACACGTTTGGGGAAGCCCTTCTGTTCACTCCGATGAAAAAATTTTTCCCATTAAAACGGGCGGACGCTTTGCGTCCGCCCGTTGTCTCTCTTTCCGTATTTCCGCCTTATACGTTGAACCGGAAGTAAATCATATCGCCGTCCTGAACCACGTACTCCTTGCCCTCGCTGCGGAGCAGGCCCTTTTCCCTGGCGGCGGCCACGCTGCCGCAGGCCTCCATGTCGCTGTAGGCGATAACCTCCGCCCGGATGAAGCCCCGCTCGATGTCGGAGTGGATCTTCCCCGCGGCCTGAGGGGCCTTGGTGCCCTTTTTGATGGTCCAGGCCCGGCACTCGTCCTTCCCGTAGGTCAGGAAGGAGATGAGGCCCAGCAGCGTATAGGAGCATTTGATCAGCCGATCCAGGCCGGACTCCTCCACGCCGATCTCCGCCAGGAACATCTGCCTCTCCTCGCCCTCCAGCTCCGCCACGTCCTGCTCCAGCTTGGCGCAGATGGGCAGGACCTGGCTGCCCTCGGCGGCGGCAATCTCACAAACCTGCTGATAGTACTGATTCTGCTCCAGGCGGGAAAAGCCGTCCTCGTCAGTGTTGGCGGCGTAGATCACGGGCTTGAGGGTCAGCAGCTCGCTGGTCCGCAGCAGCGCGGCGTCGTCCGCGTCACAGTCGAAGGTCCGGGCAAGCTTCCCCTCGTCCAGGTGCTTCTGGAGGGCGGTGAACAGCTCCACCTCATGGGCGAATTTCTTGTCCCCCTTCAGGGCCTTTGTTGCCTTCTCCACCCGGCGCTGAACCATCTCCAGGTCCGCCATCACCAGCTCCATGTTGATGATGTCGATGTCCCGCCTGGGGTCCGTGGAGCCCTCTACGTGAATGACGTTTTCGTCATCAAAACAGCGGACCACATGGACCACCGCGTCGGTCTCCCGGATATTGGCCAGGAACTTGTTCCCCAGGCCCTCGCCCTTGCTGGCGCCCTTCACCAATCCCGCGATGTCCACGAATTCAATGACCGCCGGGGTCTTCTTGTCCGGTTCGTACATCTCCGCCAGCTTGTCCAGCCGCTCGTCGGGGACGGCCACCATGCCCACGTTGGGGTGGATGGTGCAGAAGGGATAATTGGCGCTTTCCGCGCCGGCGTTGGTGATGGCGTTGAACAGAGTGGACTTTCCAACGTTGGGAAGCCCCACGATGCCTAATTTCATTTTTCTCCCTACCTCCTGATTTTTCAAGGGTTTCAAGACTTTCAAAGTGGTCTCCGCCACATTACGGGCCTTTTGCTACTGCCAACCCATTTTTTGAGTTGCCCTTGCTCAAAGAGCCTGATGCCCATTTCCGTACTATCATCTGTGACATGGACATATCTGTCCACTGTCGTTTTCAGACTGGAATGATCGAGGAGTCTTTGCAAGGTTTTGGGCTGCATCCCGCTTTCGATAGCCCGGGTGGCATAGGTGTGGTGAAGGGTGTGCATACAGAGCCGCTTAATACCAGCCTCATCACAGAGGTTATACAAATGGGTATCATAGAAGCTGTTCTTGTTTGGCATACCCGTGCGGAAGTTAATAAAAACAAGGTCTTTCATATTGAAACTCTTTTTCTGTTTTGGATCCTTCCGCTTGTCTGCGTACTCCAAAACGGTGTCCAGTTCGGGGGACTGCTTGCGGGTATCCTTCGTGGCATAGGCCTCTCTCAAGATTTCATATGCCCTGCCCGTCAACGGAATGGTGCGATAACTCGTTATTGTCTTGGGAGGTCCGGCAACCCAAAACTGCTGTCGTTTGTAGCGGAATTCCATCGTTTTCCGAATAGTCATCATCCACCTCTCCCAGTCAACATCGTCCCATGTCAAAGCGAGCATCTCACCCGTTCTCAACCCTGTTTCCAGCAAAAAGGCGTACTGATAATAATTGTGCGACCTCCTTGCGACATCCAAGAACTTCCTTTGCTCCCCTGCGGCGAGAACCTTCAGGTCATCCACCGCTTTTGTGCTCTTGGAGAATTTCACGCCGTCCAGCGGGTGAACCTTGATCTAGCCGTTCAGCTTGGGAGACTTAAGGATAGTTCCAAGTGTGATATATGCTTGGTAAATTGTAGACCAAGCATATTTGTCGTCTATGCTGTTCAGAATTTTAGTACAGTGCATGGGCTTCACATTTTTGAGCTTCATTCTGCCAATCTCAGGCTGGATATTCTGGTAATACCGCTCGGCATAGTTTCTCCGAGTATTTGTTGCCAAGTCCTTGATAAGCTCTATATGCCAGAACTTAAACCATTCGTCAATGCTTATATCCTCAGCGTCTATGCCGCCCCCGAACTCGTCCTGATGACGCATTTCATACAGCCATCTGTCGGCTTTAACCACGGTATCAAACCGCCGCTGATGCCGTTTGCCAGCCTTGTCAACAAAGCCGGCTATAAATTTTCCATCATCCTTCCTCTGCGAAATACCTTTGGGAAGTTTTTTGCCCTTGATATATTTACCAATAGGGAACTCCTTTCTATGTTGGAAGGAGCCCCTGCAACACACCTATTGTATCACAGAGGCCCCAGTCAGGCAAGAATGAAGTTATGTTCAGATCACAAAACTTGTACGAATGAACTCCCCAAACTCCCTGCGTTTGACAAGTTTCTTGTTCGGCCCCACATAGAGAACAAATGGGCAGTTGGGGCCTCGGAGCATCGTCTCGATTTTGTTGATGACAATATTGCTGTATGCAGCGGCCTCATACTTTGTCAGGGCGACTTTTTCTTCAATGTAGCACAAAGCGAAAATAAGTGGCAAACTATCATCGTGTGATGAAGGATGAACCACAAATATATCGTGACATTAGCAGAGGAAGAACGGGAAGAACTGCAAGCACTGGTTCAAAAAGGGAAGACCCAGGGATATAGGATCA
>NZ_CAJMXG010000010.1:0-34903 GCF_905219725.1 Oscillibacter sp. CU971 | reverse complement strand
CGCTCGCATAGCTGCGTCGCTCATTTTTCTGTATCATTCCCTCATTATACTACTTTTCCCTCTATTGGTACAGCTTCATAGAGTTATAGGATAATGCAGATAAGCCCCCCGCTGCCCTCGTTGATGATGCGGGTCAGGGTCTCCTGAAGCTTCTTCCGGGCGTCGTCCGGCATCCGTTTCAGCTTGCCCTGGAGGTCGTCGCTGACCAGTTCATGGAAGCTCCGGCCAAAGATGTTGGACTGCCAAATCTTGCTGGTGTCCCCCTCGAACTCCTGGAGCAGGTAGTTTACCATATCCTCGGACTGCTTTTCGTTCCCCACGATGGGCGACACCGCCGTCTCAATGTCCGCCCGGATCATGTGGATGCTGGGGGCGCTGGCTTTCAGCTTCACGCCGTAGCGGCCTCCCTGCTTCATGATTTCCGGCTCTTCCAGCTTCAGCTCGTCGATGCTGGGCACCACGATGCCATAGCCCGTTTCCTTCACATCCCGCAGGGCCCCGGCTACCTTGTCGTACTCCGCCTTTACCGCCGCCAGGCGGGTCAGCAGGCTCATCAAATCCCCGTCGTCCCCCACCTCAAAGCCGGACTGCTCCGACAAGGTGTGATAGAATAGTTCCCGGGGCAGGCTCAGGCTGGCCGCCGCCACGCCGGTGCCCAAGTCAATGGAGGTAATTTTCGCCTCACTGATGTTCTCGCAGGCCCCCAGGGCGGAGATGACGCCCTCCACCTCCCGGATGTGCTGAAGCTGGGAGGTTCCCTGGCGCACCGCGTCGTAGAGGCTGGCCTTGATGGGGTGATCTGNCGGCAGGGCGTCCACCCAAGGGGGCAGGAACAGGTCCAGCTCCTGCATGGGGAACTCATAGAGGACGGCCCGCAAGATATCCGCCACGTCCTCCTCCCCCAGGTCCAGGCAGTTTACCGGGACGCAGTTCACCTCATAGCGGCTGCTGATATCCCGGGCAATGGCCTCCGCCCGGTCGCTTTTGGGGTCCACGGAGTTCAGCAGGACGATGAAGGGCTTTCCCAGCTCCTGGAGCTCCCGGACCACCCGCTCCTCCGCCTCCAGGTAGTCCTCCCGGGGAATGTCGGAGACGGTGCCGTCGGTGGTGATGACAATCCCGATGGTGGAGTGCTCCGAGATCACCTTCCGGGTGCCGATTTCCGCCGCCTCCGTCATGGGAATCTCGTGATCGTACCAGGGAGTGGTCACCATCCGGGGGGCGTCGTCCTCAAACTGGCCGATGGCCCCCCGTACCATGTAGCCTACGCAGTCGATGAGCCGCACGGAGAAGGACGCGCCGTCGGGCAGCTGCACCTGGGCCGCCTCCTCCGGGACGAACTTGGGCTCCGCCGTCATGATGGTCCGGCCGGAACCGCTCTGGGGCAGCTCATCCCGGGCCCGCTCCTTGCGGTATACATTTTCAATGTTGGGAATTACCTGGGTTTCCATGAAGCGCTTGATGAAGGTGGACTTGCCGGTCCGCACCGGGCCCACCACGCCGATGTAGATATCCCCCGCCGTGCGGGTGGCGATATTCTGATAAATGGTCGTGTTCATAGCATCCCGTCCTTTTTCCGCTCCATATTCATGTTCCAATCTATGCCCGTCCGGCGGAAAGTATGACGGCCCATCTTGTTTTGGAGAAAACACACAAGGAAGTTTCGCCTCCGGCCGGGCTGATTTGGTCGAAATCACGCTTTACAGGTGTTCTTTAATATGGTAAACTGCTAGCGTATTAAACGAACAGGCTTGCCTGTTCCATTTTGGAGGATGAAAGCATGATGAAAAGCAAGAAGTTTTGGGCCCTCCTGCTGGCCCTTGCCATGGTCCTGAGCCTGGCCGCCTGCGGCGGCAAGGACGCAAGCTCCGATAAAAGCGGAGACGCCGGACCCTCAGCGGCCGCTCCCGAGGACCAGACCTCCGGCGGCGCCGGAGACGAGCAAAAGNACTCTGACAGCGATCTGNCCTATGTCCAGAACNAAGGAACCCTGGTGGTGGGCATGACGGACTTCGCCCCCATGGACTACCGGGACGCCAACGGCAATTGGATTGGCTTTGACGCCGACATGGCCTCCGCTTTCGCCGAGAGCCTGGGCGTTAAGGTGGAGTTCCAGGNAATCACCTNGGATTACAAGNTNANGGAGCTGGATGCCAAGAGCATCGACTGTGTCTGGAACGGCATGACCTTAAATGACGAGGTAAAAGCGGCCATGGACACCGGAAACGCCTACTGCCTCAACGCCCAGGTGCTGGTGGTCCCCGCCGATAAGGCCGCGGATTTTGAAAGCCTGACCAGCCTGGAGGGCCTGAACGTGGCCGTGGAATCCGGTTCCGCCGGTGAGNACGCCGCCGGGGCCCTGGGCGCTTCCACCACCGCCGTGGCGAAGCAAGCCGACGCGCTGATGGAGGTTTCCGCTGGTACGGCCGACGCCGCCGTTATTGACCTTCTGATGGCCGGAGCCATGATCGGTGAGGGAACCAACTACGCGAACCTGACCTATACCGTCAACCTGAACACCGCCCAGGGCCTGGAGTCCGAGGAGTACGGCGTGGGCTTCCGCAAGGGGTCCGATCTGGTGGCCGCGTGGAATGACTTCTGGTCCACCGCCATTGCCGACGGTTCCGTCCTGGAAACCGGCACCACTTATGGCGTACAGGAGTCCCTGATTTTAGAGTAAGTCCTTCCTGATTTCCATCCGCAAAGGCAGAGAGGTTCCCTCTCTGCCTTTGGACGGTTTTCCTCCCCTAAATTTCCAATGAGAGGACGATTCCATGCTTTCCTTTTTTAGCTCCACCGAATTTCTGACAGTTGTAACCGCCTTGAATACCGGCTTTATCAAAACCCTCCAGCTTTTTTTCGTCACGCTGGTGGGGGCGGTTCCCCTGGGGCTGGTCATCTCCTTCGGCTCCATGAGCCGTATTCCCCCCCTGCGCTGGCTGACGAAAACCATAGTCTGGATGATCCGGGGCACGCCTCTGGTCCTCCAGATCATCGCTCTCTACTATGTGCCTGGCTTGAAGGGCTTCCACATCTGGAGCGGAGGCGAGTCCGGGCGGTTTACCGCCGTGGCGGTGGCCTTTGTCATCAACTACGCGTGCTATTTCTCGGAGATTTACCGGGGCGGCATCCAGGGCGTGCCCGTGGGACAGCAGGAGGCCGGGCTGGTGCTGGGTATGACGAAGCGGCAGATTTTCTTTAAGATCACGCTGCTGCAAATGGTCAAGCGCATCGTCNCCCCCATGTCCAACGAGATCATCACCCTGGTCAAGGATACCTCCCTGGCCCGGGTCGTGGCCCTGCAGGAGGTCATCTGGATGGGCGAATCCTTCATGAAGGGCAACCAGGGCTACGCGGGACTGGTGTGGCCGCTGTTTTTTACGGCGGTGTACTACCTTGTGTTCAGCGGCGTGGCGACCATCCTCCTGGGGAAACTGGAAAAGAAACTGGAATATTTCCGTTGAGAGGAGTTGACGGCGATGGCGATTTTAGCGGTCCAACACATTGAAAAGCACTTCGGGGACACCCAGGTCCTCAGCGATATCAGTTTTTCTCTGGAGGAGGGGCAGGCCCTTTCCATCATCGGCTCTTCCGGCTCCGGCAAGACGACCCTGCTCCGCTGCCTGAATTTCCTGGAGCGGCCGGATCATGGCTCTATTGCCGTGAAGGGCGGCGTTATCTTTGACGCGGCAGACCCCTCCACACAAGCGGAGAAGGACATCCGCCAGAAGCGGCTTCACTTCGGCTTGGTGTTTCAGAATTTCAACCTCTTTCCTCAGTACACGGCATTGCAGAACGTCACGCTGGCCCGGGAACTGCTGGTCAAGGAACGGGGCGGCGAGAGCAAGGAGGAGATCATAAAAGCGGGCCGGGAGCTGCTGGCTCAGATGGGCCTGGCGGATCGGGCGGACCACTACCCCCACCAGCTTTCCGGCGGACAGCAGCAGCGGGTGGCTATTGCCCGGGCGCTGGCCCTCCACCCGGACATCCTCTGCTTTGACGAGCCCACCTCCGCTCTGGACCCGGAGCTCACCGGGGAGGTGCTGCGGGTTATCCGCTCCCTGGCGGAACAAAAAACCACGATGATCATCGTCACCCATGACATGGCCTTTGCCCGGGACGTGGCGGACCAGGTGATCTTTATGGACGGCGGCATCATCGTGGAGCAGGGCGACCCCAGGGAGGTCTTCGATCATCCGAAGGAGGAGCGGACGAAGCAGTTCCTCTCCCGGTACGCAAACGGTTGAATTTTCATTTGGATAAGGGGAGCAAGATTACAGTAAAAAGGAGTGCGGGAGGATTCTCCCGCACTCCTTTTTAAGCTCTTTTTCTGGGAATCAGCAGCATCTGGTCCTGGGGAATCTCCCCTTCCTCCTCCAGCTGGTTGGCGGAGAGGATGGCGGCGATGGTGGTGTTATATTTCTTCGCCAAATCCCAGGCGCTTTCCTGCCGCCCGATGCACCGCAGAACCAGAGAAGGCGCGCCGCCCAGGTCCTTGGTATTCTCCGTGTCCAGTTTCGCGGCGGAGACGCATACTTTTTTCACCCTGGCCGCCGCCTCTACGTGGAAGTCCACCGGGAAGCGGACCTCGATCCCCCGGTCGCCCAGAGTGCCCTGGACCTCCTCGGAGCAGATGGCCCGGGCGGTGACGCGGCAGTCCTCCNGCAGTTCCAGCTGACAACCGGCGTCGATGCTCCGCTCCNCCACCAGGGGCACGCCGCCTTCATCTAAGTACATGGCCCGGACCGTCACGCCGGCCCGAAGAACCGCCATGCCTCCCTCCCGGCTGACGGACACCGTGCCGCACTTTGCCGACAGGGCCAGGATGGACTCGGCTACCACGCCGATTTCCAATACCTCCCGCAGGGTCTGGCGGCGGGTCAGGTTCTCGCAGAAGCTGGTGATGCTCAGCGGCGCGGCCTCATAGGTCATATCATAGGCGGTGGAATACAGGTCGCTGAGCAGGGTCAGCTCCTGCTCCTCACGCAGCAGGGCCGTGGCATGGAGATACAGCGTCACGGCAATCTGGCGGCCCTCCGGGTCGTCGCCGTCGATTTGCAGGTCCGTACCCGTCAGCTGTAATTGCAGGTTGGCGGCGGAACCTTCCACGGCCCCCTCCACCTCCATAATCTGAGAAAAGGGCAGCTCCGAGGCGGCGGAGCTGCAGCCGCCGTTGCTGTCCCGGTAGAGCAGGCTGATGGANAACACTCCCTTGAAAATCAGCTTGCTCCCCACAATTTTTGTCTCTGTGACGGTGCTGGAAACCTGACTGGTCAGCAGCTCCGCCGCCCCCTCCCGGCCTGGAGAGAGGTTCATCTCCTCGGTAAAGGTAAAGTCCTTCTCCGCAATGTGGGTCAAAAGAATGGCGTGCTGGTTCTCCTGGCGTTTTTCCACCTGGAGCCCCGGCTCCGCTTCCGTGTCGGCGCAGAAGACCAAGGGCTTGCGCTGGAAACCGGTTATATGGGTCACCAGCTTGCAGTGGGNNAAAATTTTCCNGGGGTTCAGCATCCGGGCCTCCAGAAATTCCGTCTCCGTCTCCGCCGTCAGGTGCTGGCAGCCCGGCAGGGCCCGGCCGTCGCTCTCGGCGGTGAAGGGGATGGCAAATTCCAGGGTGCGGACGCCGCTCTCCCCGTCGGGGGTGTAGAGCACCGTGACCCGGACGGTGCCGGAGAGCTCCGCCTTTCCGTCCCGCAGCTCACGGCTGTGGAGGTAGACCTTCCCGTCCGTCTCGATGATGCGGGCAATATCGGGGCAGTAGTCCGGCACGATGGTCTCCGCCGTCTCCTCCTGGGTGAGGGTCAGCTCTCCGCCCGTGTCATAGGCGTCCAAAGACACTTTTTTCAAATCCAGTTCCATGAAGAACTCCTTCCTTTCCCGGCAGGCATAGAATCCATGTCCTACTCTATGCGCCGCCGGGGCGGGATATGTTTCAGACCTTGAAAATCTTCTTTAGAATGCCCCGGAGCATTTTGGGGGACTTCCAAACGACGATATTCATATGACGCCTCCTCTCCATTCTCAACGCCGGCAGCAGGCGCAGCCGCAGCCGATCAGCAGAAACGCGACCAGGAACATCAGCACGCCCACCGGAAACACCACGGAAATCAAAATTCCCGCGCCCAGGGCCACGGCGAAAAGACCCAGCAGACGGATTCCGCCGCCTCCTCCGTTTCCGCAGCCCCCCATTCCAAAGCCGCCAAAGCTCCCGTTTCCACAGTTCATTGCGTCACGCCTCCTTTCCTTCCTCTCCAGTATATACGCGGAGGCTGTCCAGCGTGAAAAACGCCGCCCCAAAAATGGAGGCGGCGTTTTCTCACTTTTTCTCCTGCCAATCCCGCAGGGGCTTCAGCTCCTCGTAGAGGCGAAGGTAGCTGTCGTGGCGGCTCTTTTGCAGCTTCCCCTGCCGGAGCGCTTCCAGCACGGCACAGCCCTTCTCCCGGGTGTGGCTGCATCCCACAAAGCGGCACTGGTCCAGATACGGGGCAAACTCCAGAAAGGTCTCCGGCAGACGGCGCTTTAACGCAAAGTCCAGTTCCTCGGCGTCAAAGGAGGAAAAGCCGGGGGTATCCACCACCTCCGCCCCGCAGGAGAGACGGTGCAGTTCCACATGGCGGGTGGTGTGCCGTCCCCGGCCCAGGGCCGTGCTGACCTCCCCCACCTGGAGGTGAAAATCCGGGTCCAGCGTGTTTAAAATGCTGGATTTCCCTACGCCGGAGTTTCCTGTAAAGGCAGATAGCTTTCCGGATATCAGACCCTTCAAATCCGCGATGCCTTCCCCGGTTTCCGCGCTGACCCNCAGGGTTGGGAAGCCGGAAGCCCGGTATATCTCATAGAGACGGTCCGCCGGGTCCAGGTCACACTTGTTCAGCACCACCGCCACAGCGCAGTCCTTCAGCGCGGCAATGGCAGCTACCCGGTCAATGAGAAAGGGATCTGTCTTGGGGATAGNGGCGGAGGCGATAACCACCAGCTGGTCGATGTTGGCCACAGCGGGTCGGGCGAACNNATTCCGCNGGGGCAGGATTGTTTCCACAAACCCTTCCCCATTGCCCAGCTCCCGGACCTCCACCCGGTCCCCCACCAGGGGGGAAATCCCTTCTTTGCGGAATTTCCCCCTGGCCCGGCAAGTCAAAACCGTTTCTCCGGTGTCCACATAATAGAAGCCGCTGAGGGCCTTTTGAATCCGTCCCGTCATACTATTCNAATGTTATTTCCTGAGTCTGATCCTGGGCAAGCACAGTGTCAAAATAGACCTTGATGGTCTGCGTGCCGGAGCCTTTGAGAGTCACATTGGCTGTCATATCCGAGCAACGTACCCGTTCGTCATACTGCGGATTTTCTTCATCGCCCACGTAAACCTGTACCAGGACCGTCGTACCTCCATCCTGGGGCAGCGGAATTCCGATGGTTATTTCCTTGACGGTGATTCCCTTGCTGACTTTGAATTGAATAGTGTCCCCCTCTTCCACAGTGGTAAGAGGTTCCAGGCTCTGCCAGATGACGCTGTTGGGCTCAGCCTCGCTTTCCACATATTCAATATCGCCCTCGCCGCAGACCAGGTGCAGAGAATCGAGCAGGGTCCGCAGCACCTGGTCGATCTGCATGCCGACAAAGTTGGAAACGACCACCGGCTTTTGTTCCGTCCCCTTGCTGACGATCAGGCGGACGATGTCGCCGTCTTTCAGTTCCTCGCCCTCGGCAGGGATACTGCGAATGATAAAGCCCTCCGNGATCTNGTNNTTGAACTCCATTTCGGCNTCGTCGGCNATGATTTCCAGGTTGTATTTCGTCTTNAGGTCTTTCAGAATTACATTCGCCTGGGCCACGGTCTTATTGGTCACGTCCAGCATCTCTCCCGTGTCCTCCCCGGCGCTGACCCAGACCTCGATGGTCAGGTTATCGCCCTTGCGGTGGCTCCGTTCTGTGGGATTCTNCCGGACGATGACCCCTTCCGGGTACTCGTCATTGAACTCGCTGCCCTTTTCCTCCAGGATGAAGACGTCCTTCACCTCCGCCAGGTTGGCGGCCTGCTCCGGCGTGTAACCCACCACCGAGGGCACCACATAGGTCTGAGGCTCCTGGGTCTGCTGCCGGATGGAATCCGTGACCATGTTAAACAGCACATAGACCAGCGCCAGGGCCAGCACCACCGTGATGCCCACCAGCACCTTCACCCCGGCGCCCCCCCCCCGGCGGGGCGGCTCATAGTCGTCGTCATAATCCCGGAAGCGCTCCCGGACCCGCTCCGGCTCCCGGTTTTTCGGCGTGGGATGAAGGGTCCGGTCATAGGTGCGGATGGGCTNAGTGGGCTCCGCCGGCTCCTCCGGCCGGAGATCCATCATGGTAAAGTCCAGGTTAATGTTGGGGTTCTTCCGGAAATCCTCCAGGTCGGCGATCATGGCGTCGGCGGAGGCGTAACGGCGGCTCAGGNCCGGGGTCATGGCCTTCATGCAGATGAGCTCCAGCTGCTGGGGGATCTCCGCGTTCAGCTCCCGGGGCGCCAGGGGCACGGAGCTGAGGTGCTGGATGGCCACGGACACGGCGGAATCCCCCTCGAAGGGCAGCCGCCCGGTGAGCATCTCATACATAACCACGCCGGAAGAATAGATGTCGCTGCGGGCGTCGGTCCGCTCCCCTCTCGCCTGTTCCGGCGAAATGTAGTGAACGGAGCCCAAGGCCTCCTGGGTCAGAGTCTGTGCGGAGTTTTCCAGGCAGGCGATGCCGAAATCGGCCACCTTCACGCTGCCGTCCCGGAGGACCATCACGTTCTGGGGCTTGATGTCCCGGTGGACAATGCCCCGGCTGTGGGCGTGGCTGAGGCCTCGCATGATTTGGGTGATGAAGTGCAGGGACTCCCGCCAGTTCAGCTGGCCCCGCTTCTCCATATATTGCTTTAATGTGATGCCGTCGATGAGCTCCATAACGATATATTCCGTGTCCCCTCCCCGGCTCACGTCGTAGACCGACACGATGTTGGGGTGGGACAACTGGGCCACGGCCTGGGACTCCGCGTTAAACCGGCNGCGGAAGTCCTCGTCCTGGGCCAGATCGCTTTTCAATATTTTTAGGGCTACAAGGCGATTGAGCCGGTGGCATTTCGCCTTGTAGACTACCGCCATGCCTCCGGTGCCGATGCGCTCCAGAATTTCATNGCGGTTGTCCAGCATTTTTCCAATGTACTGATCCATGCAGCTCCTCCTTCNTTACAGCTTCTTCGCCAGGACGACGGTGACATTGTCCGACGCGCCCCGGCTCTTGGAGATGGCCAGCAGCCGTTCCATGCAGGTGTTCGTATCGCCGTGAAGGACCTCCCGCATAATCTCCTCGTCCGTGACCGTATTCACCAGCCCGTCGGTACACAGCAGGAGGAAGTCCCCCGGCAGGAGCTGGCAGGTGTAGCAGTCGCACTCCGGATCGATATCCGGGCCCAGCGCACGGGTGATGAGGTTCCGGTTGGGGTGGCGGCGGGCCTCCTCGGCGGTGATGTCCCCCCGCTCCACCATGTGCTCCACCAGGGAGTGATCCCGGGTCACCTGGTGGATGCGCTGCTTATTGATATGATACGCCCGGCTGTCNCCCACATTGGCGATGACCACGCCCCCNTCNANGGAAACGGCGGAGACCAGGGTGGTCCCCATGCTGTGATACTCCTCCGAGGTCCGGGCGGCCTCCCGCACGGCGCGGTTCGCCAGGGCCACCGCCACCACGGAGATCTCCCGGAGCCGGTCCGGCTTGGCCTCCTGCGAGAGGCGCTTTTCCATCTCCGCGGAAAAGGTGTCCACGGCAATGCGGCTGGCCAGCTGTCCGCCGGCGGCCCCGCCCATCCCGTCGCAGACCACGCAGATCGTGTGTCCAAAAGCCGTCTTCACCGCGTAGGCGTCCTGATTCTCTTTACGGACGAGGCCGGTGTCGGTCATGCTCCATAGATTCATCATTGGGAATCCTCCCCTTTCTCTGCCTTCCTGCGGAGTTGTCCGCAGGCGGCGTCTATATCTCCACCCAGGCTCCGCCGCACGGTGGCGGTTAAGCCGTGAGATTCCAGGCGTTTTTGAAACGCCGCCGTCCGGCGGGAGGGCCGGAAGGGGCTTTCCGTCACGTCGTTCAGCGGAATCAGGTTCACATGGCCGGGCATCCCCCNCAGCCNCTTNGCGATAAGGTCCGCCTGCCAGTCCTGGTCGTTCACGCCGTCGATCATGGCGTACTCNAAGGAGATCCGCCGCCCGGTCTTCTGGAAATACGCATGACAGGCGGCAAACAGCTCCTCCACGTCATAGGCCCGGTTAACGGGCATGAGCCTGGACCGGGTTTCCCGGTCTGGCGCGTGGAGGGATACGGATAAGGTCAGCTGCAAACCCAGCTCCGCCAGGCGGCGGATTCCCGGCAGGACGCCGCAGGTGGACAGGGAGATGTGCCGCATCCCAATGTTCAGCCCGTCGGGGCAGTTGACGATCTCCAGGAATTTCAGCACGGCGTCCANGTTGTCCATGGGCTCTCCGATGCCCATCAGCACAANGTTGGAAATGGGNGCCCCGGAGNCCTTCTGGGTGAAGATCACTTGGTCCAGCATCTCCCCCGGGGTCAAGTCCCGGACCTTTCCCGCAACGGTGGACGCGCAGAAGGNGCAGCCCATCCGGCAGCCCACTTGGGAGGAGATGCAGACGGTATTCCCATGGTGATAGCGCATCAGCACGGACTCGATGCAGTTGCCGTCCGCCAGTTCCCACAGGTATTTGATGGTGCCGTCCTTAGCGGAGGCCTGTTTCCGGGCCACCGTTGGAACGCTTAGGCTACAGGTTTCCACCAGACGCTCCCGCAGGGACCGGGGCAGATTGGACATCTCGTCAAAGGAGGCCGCACCCCGGCTCAACCAGGAGAAAACCTGCTTTCCCCGGAAGGAGGGCTCCCCCAGTCCCTGAAGGAAGTCCCGCAGCTCCGGGAGGGTCATGGATTTGATATCGGTCATGGTTCGCCTCAAACGCGCCGCGTCATGCGGCAGATGTAAAAGCCGTCGGTGTCGTGGAGGTGGGGCCAGAGGGTAATCTGCCCTTCCGCCTGCCCAATGGGCTCCGGCAGAAGAAACCTTTCCCGGGAAAACTCCGGATGGGTCCCCAGGAACGCGTCCGCCACTTCCTCGTTCTCCTCCGGCAGGATGGTACAGGTGGAGTAAAGCAAGGTTCCGCCGGGGCGGACATAACGGGCGGCGTTTTCCAGAATGGCGTTCTGGACCATCGGCAGGGTGAAGAGGTCGTCCGCCTTTTTCCGGCGGATATCCGGCTTCTTGCGGAGGATGCCCAGGCCGGAGCAGGGAGCATCCACCAGCACCAGATCAAAACCGTCCCGCCATTCCTCCCGAAAGACCCGCCCGTCGGCGGCCTCCGCGCGGATGGAGGTCAGTCCCAGCCGGGCCGCGCCCTCCCGGATGCGCTTCAGCTTATTCTCGTGGAGATCGCAGGAGATGATTTCTCCCCGGTCCCCCATGGCAATGGCGGTGGCAAAGGATTTNCCGCCGGGGGCGGCGCACACGTCCAGCACCCGGCCTTTGGGCCCCGCCGCCAGCACCGCCAAGCGGGCCGCCGGGTCTTGAATGTAAATCATGCCGTCCCGGAACGCCTGGAGACGCTCCAGGTCCCCCGTGCCTTGCAGCAGCAGACAGTCCGGAAGCCNCNGGTGCGGCTCCNCCCGGACGCCCTCGGCCTCTAAGGCANATACCGCTTCCTCCGTGGAACAGCGGAGGGTGTTGACCTGGGCGGCGGCGGGAGGCTGGCGGTTGCTGTTTGTTAAAAACGCCTCCGCTCCCTCCCGGCCCAGCAGGGCCAGCAGCCGCTTTACCAGCCATTTCGGGTGGCTGTAACGGATAGAGAGGTATTTGGCCTCATCTCGGTCCGGGATGGCGGGCAGAGCCTCCTTCTCCCGGCAGAGCCGCCGGAGGACGGCGTTGACCAAGCCCGCCGCCGCTCTCCTTCCCGCGTCCTTGGCCAGCTCCACCGACGTGTGAACGGCGGCGTTGTCCGGCACCCGGTCCAGAAAGAGAATCTGATAGGCCCCGATCCGCAGAATATCCGCCAGAGGCGGCTGGAGGTGGTCCAGCTTTTGGGAACAGAAGCCGGAGAGGTAAAAGTCCAGCAGCGTCTCGTTCTGGATGACGCCGTAAACAATCCGGCTGCACAGCCCTGCGTCGGCGGGCGAAAGCCCCTTTAGATGCGATCCCAGCGCCGCGTCCGCCCAGGCCCCCCGCACGCGGCAGGCGGTCAGGACGGCCAGCGCTTCCCCGCGGGCGCTCATCCCCGGCCTCCGCCCCGGCGGCTGTCACGCCCGCCGTTCCGGCCCAGGAAGATGAGCACATACCGCAGCAGCTGCAAAGCGGACATCAGCAGCGCCGCCACATAGGTCAGCGCCGCCGCCCGGAGGACCTTCCGGGCTCCGGTCAGCTCCTCATGGTCCAGTAAATTCCGGCCCTCAATGGTTTCCAAAGCCCGGCGGGAGGCGTTGAACTCCACCGGCAGGGTCACCAGCTGGAAAAACGTCGTCAGGGAAAACAGCAGGATTCCCACCAAAAACAGGCTCTGGCTGTAGAACAGCAGCCCGATGAGCAGCAGGATCATGGAACAGCGGGAACCCAGATTCGTCACAGGCACAATGGCGCTCCGCAGACGAACCGGAGCGTAGCCCACGGCGTACTGGACAGCGTGGCCCGCCTCGTGGGCCGCCACGCCCACCGCCGCCACGGTGGCGGAGGAGTAGACGGCTTGGGAGAGATAGATGGTATTGTCCCGGGGATCGTAGTGGTCCGTCAGCTTGCCCCGGGTGGAGGTGATGGTTACATCGTAAACCCCGTTGGCCCGGAGCACCGCCTCCGCCGCCTGGGCGCCGGTGAGGCGGCGGCGGTTGGAGACCCGGCTGTACTTATCGAAGCTGCCGCTGACCTGGACCTGGGCCCAGAGGGACAGGAACATCACCGGGATCAGCAGAAGGAAATAGATGTTGTTGGCCAGGAAATCTCCGTAGCCACCATAATAATAAGGCATAAGCACCCTCGAATTTTAGCGTTGAATGGGATGTCCCAATAAATAAGCCCCGGCGGACATGCGCTTGCCGCCTTTGGCCTGGAGCTCCGTCACCCGGAGGACCCTTCCGTCGCCGCAGGCGAGGTCGATCCCCTGCTTCCCCGCCGCCGTCACCGTGCCGGGGAGGGCCGAAGTTTCCTCTCCGGTTTCCTGCACGGCGTAGAGCTTCATCTCCTCGCCGCTGATGACGTCCGTCGCCGCGCAGGGCCAGGGAATCAGGCCCCGGACCTGGCAGCTGATTTCATGGGCGGAGCGGGTCCAGTCCACGGGGGACAGCTCCTTCCCCAGCATGGGGGCGTAGGTGTGTTTTTCGTGGTCCTGGNGAATACGCGCGGCAGTCCCATCCCCAAGGGCTTTGACAGTCTCGGAGATGGCCTCCGCCCCCAGCTCCGCCAGGCGCCGGGTGAGCTCCTGGGCGTCCTCCGTCTCGCCGATGGAGGTGGACTTTTGCAGGATGACGTCCCCCGCGTCCAGCTCCTTGGCCATATACATGATGGAGACGCCGGTTTCCGTCTCCCCGTTCAGCACCGCCCAGTTGATGGGCGCCGCCCCCCGGTACTTGGGCAGCAGGGACGAGTGGACGTTGATGGAGCCCAGGGGCGGCACGTTCAAAATGTCCTCCGGAAGCAGCTTTCCATNGGCCGCTACCACAATCAGCTCCGGCTTCAGGGAACGCACCAGCTCCAAACTCTCGGAATTC
Source organism: Oscillibacter sp. CU971 (assembly GCF_905219725.1). NCBI lineage: Bacteria > Bacillati > Bacillota > Clostridia > Eubacteriales > Oscillospiraceae > Oscillibacter > Oscillibacter sp. CU971. The sequence continues at coordinate 21,139 of NZ_CAJMXG010000010.1, read as the reverse complement.
CGCAACGCTGAGGNCTGANAAACCGCCNATTTCTTNGTNAGGGCATATTCCTTTACAGGCGTTGGTGCGAGCTTGTGCCCTCGATTTTTCGGCTTGTCCGGCTGGGTCAGAACGCCGCAAATCTCGTGTCCGTCCTCCACAAGACGGCGGAGAGAAGCTACGGCAAAGTCCGGCGTGCCCATGAAGAGAATGCGCATCAGTCCGCCCCCTCTTCCTGGCTGAAATACTCCTCCACTTCCTCATCTGTCAAGAAGCGGTCAATATGCTCCGTGTAAAGGTGACCATCCAAATGTTCCAGCTCATGGCAGTAGCAGCGGGCCGTCAGGCCCTCCCCCTCCACCTCGAACCACTTTCCGTCCCGGTCCTGAGCACGGACCCGCACGTAATTGGGCCGGGTTACCAGCCCCCATTTGCAGGNAACGNNGAGGCAGCCCTNCGGGCCGGTCTGTTCTCCGCTCTGCGCAATGATGGACGGATTAATGNNTTCGATGTATTCCTCCGTGTCGTCGTCCATCACCACACAGGCCCGGCGGAGAACGCCCACTTGCGGAGCCGCCAGTCCCGCGCCCCCTGCTTCAGAGAGAGTATCCAGCAAATCATCCATCAGCAGATGCAGGCGGCTGTTAAATTCTGTTACCGGACGGCACACCTTATTCAGGCAGTCCTCACCCTGCACCACAATTTTGCGTAATGCCATTCTTTGAACCTCCTAGTCCGCGGCATTGCATTCCGCGAAAATGTTAAATCCCCGGTTTGCGCTGTTTCCGGCAAAGGTCCGCAGCAGCCCGCCGATTTCCTCCCGGGTTTCTTTGTCATTTTTGCCCATCAGCAGGATACGGTAGNGGTAACGGTTGTTGACCTTTAAAACCGGAGCCGGGGCAGGGCCCAGCACTTCGCCGTCCCCAAACCTCCTCCGCAGCGCGTCCCGGACGCCGATGGCTGTCCGGAGCACCGATCCTTCTTCCACGCCGGAGACCGTAAGGGTGAAGAGATCGGCGAAAGGCGGAAGGCGGCGGAGCTTCCGCATATGAATCTCGCTCTCGTAAAAACGGTCGTAGTCCTGCCGGGCGGCGCATTGAATCACACCATTTCCCGGCGTGTAAGTCTGGATGACTGCCCGGCCGGATTTATTTCCCCGGCCCGCCCGGCCTACCACCTGGGTCAGCAGGGCAAAGGTCNGTTCCGCCGCCCGGTAATTCTCCACATACAAGGAAAGATCGGCGGCCAAAACCCCCACTAGGGTCACATTCTCAAAATCCAGCCCCTTGGCTACCATCTGGGTGCCCAGCAAAATGGGAATGCGCTCCTTCTCGAAGCGCCGCAGCAGCTTTCCATGGCCCTCTGCCGTGGTATCCGCGTCCATCCGCAGAATTCCCGCGCCGGGAAACAAGCCCGCCAGCTCCTCCTCTACCTTCTGGGTGCCCGCTCCCACCCGCTTCATGATGCCGCCGCAAACCGGACAGGTGTCAAAGCTCCTCTGGGAGTGTCCGCAGTGGTGGCACATCAGCCGTCCGTTGGCGGAGTGATAGGTCAGCGGCGCGCTGCACCGGGGACACTCCGGCACATGGCCGCACTCCCCGCAAAGCAGCATCCTGCTGCTGCCCCGTCGGTTCAAAAAGAGGATGCTCTGCTCTCCCCTTTCCAGGTTTTGTTCCAGCTCCCGCCGGAGGTCCGCCCCAATGAGGCCGGGATNTCCGGCCTTGATCACCTGGCGGAGATCGGCGATAAGAACTTGAGGGAGACTCTGCTCATTATACCGGCGGCGAAGCAGCTCTTTGTGATACTGCCCCGCCTCCGCCGCCCAGGCCGTCTCAATGGACGGCGTAGCGGAGCCCAGAAGCAGCAGAGCCTTATCCCGGGCGCAGAGATATTTGGCAACGTCCCGTGTATGATACCGGGGCGGATTTTCCGATAGATAACTGCCCTCCTGCTCGTCGTCCAAAATAACAACGCCTAGGTTTTGCAAGGGGGCGAAAATGGCGGAGCGGGTACCCAGCACCACCTTGACCTCTCCCCGGCGGATGCGCTTCCATTGGTCATAGCGCTCCGTCATGCGAAGGCCGCTGTGAAGCATCGCCGCGCCGTCTCCAAAATAAGAAGAGAATTTCCCCATCATCTGTGGCGTCANCACAATTTCCGGCACCANNACAATAGCGGTTCTTCCTTTGGACAGTATCTCCTGGACCAGCCGCAAATAGACCTGGGTTTTTCCGCTTCCGGTCACGCCCTGCAAAAGCGCGCCGGAGGCCCGGCCTGCCTCCGCCAGTCCGAGGAGCCGCTCAAAAGCCGTCTGCTGTTCCTCATTCAGCACGATGGGAGGTCCCGGTTCCGTGTTTCCCGGCAGGAAGACCCGCAGCTCTTCCGCCTCGGAAAAGGCCAGCAGCCCCGCCTTCTCCATTTCCCGCAAGGTTCTTGCGGAAGCGCCGGTAAAGTAGGTAATTTCCGCACAGGCCGTCTTTCCGTTTGCGGCCAGCAGCTTCACCACCTCGTAACGGGCGGGAGAGGAACGCTTCTTTGCCTCCGTCAGGGCCAGGGCCTCCTCGGCGCTGAGGGCCAGCTCCGCCATCCGGCGGGTCTTGTCCCCTACCTTCTGCTTTGCCGCCGTCTCGTGCCAAACCACCCCCGCCTTCTCCAGAGCCCGGAGCGCCGGAAGAATGTCGTCCCCGCAGGCTTCCCGCAAATCCTCCAGCCCGGCGGAACCGCCGGAGCGCTCCAGCGCATCCAGAATCTCCGCCCCCCGGCGGATACCCCCGGCGGCGGCTTTGACCGTCTCCGGGTCCAGTTCCGCCTGTATGCGCCAGATCTCTTGAAGGTGGTACCAAAGCCCCGCAGGCAGAATGGTCCGAATCGCCTCGGACAAGGTGCAGAAATACCGCTGCCGCATCCAAAGGGCCAAGGCCAATCCGCCTCCGTCCAGTACCGGCTCCCGGTCCAACACGGCGGAAAGGGCCTTCAGGCCCTGGACCTTCTTTCCCTCGCCCCTGGCAAGAATCATGCCCTCCGACGGTTTGTTTCCCCGGCCAAAGGGTACGGTCACCCGGACACCGGGGACCGCCGAATCCCTCAGCTCCGCCGGGACCAGATAGTCATAGGGTTTGTCGATGTGATAAGGCGCGGCACTGACCGCCACTTTTACGATGGGTGAGGTCTCCATCCGGCGGCGTTACGCCTCTTCAGCGGCCGTGTCAGCGTCGCCGGAGGTGAGTTTGCCGTCAGCCACCTCGTGAATTGCCAGAGTCACCGGCTTTTCATCCAGGTGAAGCCCGGTCATCTCGGCTTCTTCCGCAATCTGGCGGGCCCGGCGGGCCACCACGTTTACCAGCATATAACGGTTGGGGATATAAGAATTGAGCTTGCTCATGGCGGGATACAGCATCATAGTCAATTGACTTCCTTTCCTGTTGCAGTTTATGGCAATTACTTGCCGCTGATGATCTCCATACGCTCCTGGGGACGGCAGTGCTCGGCGGTCATAATGGCCTCCAGCTCCCGCACTGCGTTTTCCACGGAATCGTTGATGACAAAGTAATCATAGGTATGCGCCGTCTGAAACTCCACCTTGGCCCGGACCAGCCGCTTTTGGATTTTCTCCTGGCTGTCCGTCCCCCGTGAGCTGAGCCGGCGTTCCAGCTCCGCCCAACTGGGCGGGGCGATGAAAATGCGGATTGTCTCCGGCCGCTTGGCCGCGATTTGAATCGCGCCCTGAATCTCAATGTCTAAAATCACGTNCTTCCCNTGNTCCATGGCCTNGTCCACAAAGCGCTTCGGCGTGCCGTAGAAGTTTCCCACATACTCGGCATACTCTAAAAATTGATCTTCCGCAATCCACTGCTGAAAGGTTTCCACATCCAGAAAGTGGNAGTGGACGCCGTCCGTCTCACCCTCCCGGGCAGGGCGGGTGGTGGCGGACACGGAGAAATACAGGTCGTCCCTCTTGCTCAAAAGCGCCTGGAGCACCNTACTCTTCCCCACACCGGATGGTCCTGACACGATGAACGTCTTTCCCTTTTTCATGCTTCCTCCTCTTCCCCCGCGCCGAATTTTTCCGGCGGCAGGGCTGACAAAATCACATGGTCGCTGTCCATGATGAAAATGGACGCGGTTATCCGCCCATAGGTGGCGTCGATGAGCATCCCCCNTTCCCGGCTCTCCTGGGTCATGCGGCGAATGGGGGCGGAATCCGGGCCCACAATGGCCACCACCCGCTCTCGGGAGACCATGCTCCCAAAACCGATATTGATGAACTCCATACTCACTCCACGTTCTGCACCTGTTCCCGCATCTTCTCCACTTCGGCTTTCAGGTTCACCACCATTTGGGCGATGGACACGTCGCCGNATTTGGACCCGATNGTNTTGGCCTCCCGGTTGACCTCCTGGATGAGGAAGTCCATCTTNCGCCCCANNGGCTCCGTGGATTCCAGCATCGTCTGAAGCTGCGCCGCGTGACTCCGTAAACGGACGGTCTCCTCATCCACCGCCACCTTATCGGCGTAAATTGCCGCCTCGNTGAGAATGCNCTGAGGGTCGATGGAANCGCTNTGCAGCACCTCCTGCATCCGGGCGGTGAGCTTGGAGCGGTACTCCGCCNCTGTNTCCGGGGAGCGGGCCTCCACCTGCCCCGTATACGCTTCAATGGCTCTCAGGCGGTTCCCAATGTCCTCCGCCAGCCGGGCGCCCTCCACGCCCCGCATCTCGTTGAACGCCGCCAGGGCCGCGTCCAGCACGGCGCAGAGGTCGGCGCTGACGGNTTNAAGGTCCTCATCCGCTTTNGTGACAGACAGCACGTCCGGAAACCGGGCCAGGACCTCCGGCGTCGCCTTATACGCTGCGGGGCCGCAGATCTCCGCCAGCTCATTCAAGGCGGCGGCATACTGCCCCGCCAACTCCCGGTTGACCGTTACCTGCGTCACATCGGCGGCGGAGGCGTCTACGNTGANGAACACGTCCACCTTTCCCCGGGAGACCGCCTTCTGGACCCGCGCCTTCAGCGCGTCCTCGGCAAAGATATACAGTCGGGGCATCTTCACCGTACAGTCCAAATAGCGGTTATTAACCGCCCGGACCTCTACCGTGATATCCCGACTGTTCCTCGTCTCTCTGGCCCGGCCATAGCCGGTCATGCTCTTAATCATGGCAATCTCCCCTTATTTTCAGATAAAGCAGCAGTAGCCGCCGTTGCACAGGGTATAGGCACAGCAAAGGGTCAGGCAGGGATTTCCGGCGCACAAGGTCCCGAAGGGCTCCCCTCCGGGGCGGTAGGGCGAGCCGTTCCTCATCAGGTTCAGCGCCCGCTGGTACTCCGGGTTGTTGGGTTCCATTTGACAGGCGGTCTGGTAATAACGCATTGCCTCGTCCATCCAGCCCCTTCGGTAGCAAACCGCGCCCTTGAGAAAATTCCACTCGGCATTGTGGTCGCCGGTATTGTTTAGAAGCGCCTCCGCCCGGGCAATATCGCCCATCTGGATGGCGGCTCGAACCTGCTGGAAAACGGAGGAAGACCCGCCGGAGCCATAGGACTGCTGCCAGCCTCCGGCGTAGGAGGCGCCGGTGGTCCTGCCCCCGCCGCTGCGCCGTTTGTTAATTTCCTCATAAGCGGCGTTGATTTCCTTCATTTTCTCCTGGGCCAGGTCGGCCAGGGGATTGTCATGGTAATTGTCCGGGTGATATTTCCTTGCCAGCTCCCGATAGGCCCGCTTGACCTCGTCGTCGGTGGNGCTCTCCGAAATACCGAGTACCTGATAGGGATCGTTCATGTGTTTTTCTCCTGCGTTTCTCTCTTGTTTCCCCCGCCCCGGAAGGTGCCGTCCAGCACCGCCTTTCCCACGCGGAAAAGGCCGGTATAGAGGGTGGTTTCCAAAACCGGCGTCCAGACGCCGAAGTCCNACAGCTCAAAGGCGGTGGCCANCATATGGATGGAGTGGTCCAGGGTCGCGGCGAAGCTCTGCCGGGCTTCCTCCGTCCAGACGCCATCCGTCAGCCCATAGCGCAGGGCCACCGGGTTGTAGTTTCCCGAGGCGGCGTCTTTTTTCAAATCGTCCGCCGCGTCCACCAGGTAGACCCAGCGGCCCAGGTGGTAGAATATCTGCTCCAGCACCCGCCGCCGGACCGGCTCGTTCACCGCCTGGGCGGCTCCCTGCAAAAGCACGGCGAAGGTATCCGCCGCCCGGTCCATAGACGGGCAGTTCTCCCGTTCCAGCTCCGCCAGCCGGTTCAGCTGGCAGCGGGTGGATACATCAAACTCCGGCCGGGCCTTGGCGGCTTTCCGGTAGGCCCGTTCCAAAACGGCGGAGGCCCCCCGGTATTTCNAGCCGTGGNAGCGGTCATNGTCCTCCACGCCGNCCCGGGCCTGCCAATAAGCTAAAATCACGCTTTCGTCCGCCGCCAGGGCCAGCGCCGGGCTGGATTCCAGCCGTTCCCGCCCGTGGACGGGATGGGCGGCGCAGCGGCCGTGATGGATGGGGCCTTCCTTTTTCTCCGAAAGAAGGATGGCCAGGAAGGTGAAATCGTAGTTCAGGATAAACCGTGCCGCCGTTCCGTACCGTTCCCCCAAGGCGTGGCAGAGCCCGCAGTAGGCCCGGCCGAAGCGTTTTAACTCCTCCTCCGGCAGATCCTGAGGCGGCCTGACATAGCCGAACATCAGAACAGCCGGACAATGGTAAAGGACAGCCCCCCCCTGGCCCGGAGGCGGCGGTCATAGCTGATAGCCCCCAAGATGCCCAGGATGAAGCCCGCGGCCGCGGCGGTGTACTGGACCGCCACGCTGGCGGTCACCGCCATGGCGGCAAGATAGCCCAGAAAGAACAGGGCCACTGGGATCANATAAACCAGAGCTACAATGCGAAGCATTTTCTTGGTACTGCTCTCCACTACAACCTTCTGCCCCGGAAGGGCCCCGATGGGATTCAGCGCCTTGGCATGAACTGCCGCGCCGGTGACGCCGCAGCCCGCGCACTCCTCGCAGTCGTGGCCGCAGGCGGATTTCCGGGGGACGGAAATCTCGGCATGCCCGGAGTCCAGAATTCGTTCAACCGTTGCAATCTGCGTCATGGCGTTCCCCCTGTCTGCGCGTCTTCCCCGGCGGGAGCGGCAGCCTCCACGTCTTCCGGTCCCGCTTCCTCCTCCGGCGGCGGCTCCTCGCCGCCTTCCCGGATGGTAACCTGAATCTGATACAGGCCGCTGATGCCCACGTCTCCCTTGTTGACCGTCACTTCCGCGGGAATGGTATAGGTGCCGGAGGCGGCGGAATAATCGTCCAGGTCCACCGTTACGGCAATGTCCTCTCCCGTGAGGGCGGCAACGTCCGCCTCGGTGCCAAAGACCTTCACCGCCAGGCTGTCCGTCAGCAGCTCCACGCGTTTGCCCTCCGGTAGGTTCAGCCAGGAGATATTTTCCGTAGAAATCGTGGCGCTGGTCATGTCCTTGAACCGGATTCGCAGGGCGGCCCGGGTAACGCCGCTCACGTTGGTGCAGCCGTCAGGCAGGNTAATCAGATAATTGGTAGTGGTGTAGTTCTCAGAGGCCGTGGTGCCCAGCTCCCGCAGGTCATATTTGCCCAGCTCCAGCGTCTCCACGTCTTTCAGTTTCGTGGCATCGCCGGAAACGGCAATGGTCGCCGGCTCGATAAAGTATTCGGTGTTCCGCGCGCGGCATCCGGGGCCGTCGGTAAAGTTCACGAACAGGCTCAGCTCCTTGGTGACGAACACCGGCAGGGTGGCCCGGACGGTCTCCACCGAGGAGTAGATGCCGGACTTGTCCAAAATCCGGCCGTTTTCGTCATAATACTGGAGCTCCAGGTCCCGGGATACCGTCTCCACCGCGTTGGCGCCGATGTCCAGGNTGACCTTGGCGTAGCTGATGGGGTTGATGTCCTCCTGAAGGCCCCGGACCTCCACCTCCGTGTGGGAGAGCTCCACCTGCCCGGCGGAATAGGTGTCCGCCACGCCGCCCACCAGCTCGCAGCTGACGTCGATGGTCCGGCTGTAGAGCTCACTGATGTTTACCGTCGCCATGCCAAAGCTGGCGTTTTCCCGCTGGATGGCGTTGTTGCCAAATCTGGAATCCGTAAAGCTAACGACGTAGTTGACCCGCTGCACCCCGGCGCTGGTCACGTCATAAAGGCTGGCGGTAACCCGGATATGCGAACGGTCCAGGCTGGAAATCAGCCAGCGGGTGCCCTTCAGCTCCAAATCAATGGTGCGGTCCGTGTCCTCGTCCACCAGCATCAGCCCCCGGTCCGTCAGGGTGCTCTCATATAAATACTCAATGGGGATCTCCAGGAACTCCCGGGTTTGGGTCTGCGGCGTGCCGTTGGGGCCGCTGGTCAAATCGGCGTAGAGCCAAATACCGGCGGCTACCAAAATGGACAGCAGCACATAGACGACCCTCCGGCGTCCGATCTTCTCGTTTTCCACCTTACGCACCTCCGTCCTTCCTGGAGCGCAGCAGGCCCGTCAGGCTGAATTTCTGCTTTTCCGTCCCGGCCTCCTCCTGCGGAAGCAGTTCGTTCCGCAGGAGGTTATCCAGGGTCTCCGGCTTCAAATGCCGTTTCAGCATTCCGCCGGTGGCCACCGAGATAGAGCCGGTCTCCTCCGATACGATGACCACCNNCGCGTCGGAGTTTTCGCNCATGCCGATGCCNGCCCGGTGCCGCATGCCTAAATCCCGGGACAGATTCACGTTCTTGCTCAGGGGGAGCATGCACCCCGCCCCCAGCACCCGACCGTGGCGGACGATGACCGCCCCGTCGTGCATGGGCGCCTTGACAAAAAAGATATTTTTCAAAAGCTCGCTGGACACTGCGGCATCCAGCACTGTGCCGCTGCGGACCATGTCGTCCAAAANNATCTCCCGCTCGAACACAANCAGCGCGCCGGTACGGGACTGGGACATCTCCGAACAGGCCAGGACGGTCTGCTCGATGGTCTGCTCCAGAACGCTGGCGTTCTCCGTCNGAGTGAAGNNGGCCAGGATGNGGCGGCTTCCCATCTCCTCCAAAATCCGGCGGANCTCNGGCTGGAACNGGATGATGAGCGCCAGCACCCCCACCTCCACCATTCGGCTCAGCAGATAGTAGATGCCGTTCAGCCCAAACAGGTAGCTTAAAAGCAGAGCCGCCAGGAAAACGAACAGCCCCTTCAAAAGGCTGGCGGCTTTCGTAGTCTGCACCAGGGTCAGTACTTTATAGAGCGCGAACGCCATGATGGCAATATCCAAAACATCCGAAACCTCAATGGTCAGCAGATACCGGCCGATGGTGGCAAACAGCTCCGTCAGCGTCACATTCATTTTACGTCGTCATCCCTTTCCTCTGGGCCGCCGGGAAAGCGGCTGTTTCCGCTGAGAGAAACGTCAGGTCATGAATACTATAGATTATATAGAACCCGGCGGTAAAAAGCAAGGTAAACCAAGGGAAAATTACCGGAAAATTCACGGTCTGTTCAGAAAGCCCGCCCCAAGGCCCCAGGAAACACCCGGAGCAGCCGGGCTACCTCCTCCGGCGTGTTGAAATCGGAAAAGCTGACGCGGACGGTGCCGGTGTCCAGCGTTCCCGCCGTTCGGTGGGCGCAGGGAGCGCAGTGAATGCCCGTGCGAACGGCGAATCCCCGTTCCGCCAGGGCGGAGCCGATGCTTTCCACGTCCAGTCCCTCCACCGTCAGGGACAGCACCCCGGTCTGATGCCGAAGGCCGGGAGAGGCGAAGATTCGCGTACCCGGCATGGCCGCCAGCCCCTGGGCGGCAATTTGGGTCAGGTGCTTTTCATGGGCCAGAATTTTTTCCTGCCCTCCCCGGCGGACATAGCGGATACCGGCTAACAGTCCTGCGATTCCAGGCATGTTAAGCGTCCCGGCCTCCAGACGGTCCGGCAGGAAATCCGGCATCTGCTGCTGGATAGACTGGCTTCCCGTGCCCCCCTCCAGAAGGGGCCGGGTGGGAACGTCCTCCCGGCACAGCAGTACGCCGGTGCCTTGGGGGCCGTAGAGCCCCTTGTGCCCCGGCATAGCGATAAAGGCCGCGCCAAGAGCTCCCATATTCAGGGGCAAAACCCCCGCAGACTGGGAGGCGTCGATGATAAAGGGCACTCTCCGGCTCCGGCAAATGGCCGCGATGTCCTCTACCGGCTGGATGAAGCCAAAGACGTTGGACACATGGCTGCAAACCACGGCGTCGGTACCGGGGACAATGAGGCGGTTAAAAGCCGCCGTCACCGCCTCCGGCTCAAACAGAGGGGCGGCTGCTACGGAAACATCTGCCCCNAGGGCCTCTAAGGGCCGGGTGACGGCGTTGTGCTCATAGCCGGAGATGACCGCCTTCCCCCCCGGCGGAACCAGGCTTTTGATGGCGATGTTCAAGGCGTGGGTTGCGTTGAGCGTGAATACCACTTGCTCCGGGTTTTTCATGCCGAACATCTCCGCCAGCTCCGAGCGGCACTGAAAGGCCGCGTCGGCGGCCCGGGCAGCGGCGGAGTAACCGCCCCGTCCCGGGGAACTCATGGCGGCCAAGGCCTCCCACATGGCGGCGGCAACGGAAGCGGGCTTCTGAAAGCTGGTGGCCGCGCTGTCAAAATAAATCATGCCTCCACCTCCTGGTACAGGCCCTTCTGGAACAAAAATATTTGAACGGGGTCCAGGCCGTCCCTGTGCAGGGCGGTCAGAGCCCCCGGCAGATCGGAAACCGCTATGCGCACGGCATAGGCGCAGCCCATGTCCGTCAGGTCTCTGGGAGGCCGGAAGACATGGCAGCGGATGCCCGCCCGCCCCAGGGACTTCTGCATCCGCTGGGCGTAGGTTACGGAGCGGGCCAGGATGATATAGTGCTCCACAAACACTCCTCCTTTCTCTCCCATATTATGGGACTTGGAGCGAAAGGTGTCAGGGCACAAAAACGCCCCGCGGAAAAGCGGGGCGCGGAAATCGATTTGGCATGGTACGCGCTTATGAGGGGCTTTGTTCCAGCAAAACCACGGCATGGGCCGCCATGCCGGAGCCGTCCCCGGTGAAGCCCAGACCCTCCTCGGTGGTGGCCTTGACGTTGACCTGCTCCGGCTCAATCCTCAAGGCGGCGGCGATGTTCTCCGCCATTTGGGCCTTGTAGGGGGCCACCTTGGGCGCTTGAGCCAGCAAGGCCGCGTCAATGTTCNCCACGGCAAAGCCCTTCTCTCCCAAAAGGCGGCCCACCTCCCCCAGCAGCTTCAAGCTGGAAATGCCCTTGTAAGCCGGGTCCGTATCCGGAAACAGCTTTCCAATATCCCCCAGGCGGGCGGCTCCCGCCAGAGCATCCATGACGGCGTGAACCAGCACGTCCGCGTCGGAGTGGCCCAAAAGGCCCTTGTCCCAAGGAATTTCCACACCGCCCAGAATCAGCTTCCGCTCCGGGACCAGACGGTGAACGTCGTAGCCGTGGCCGATCCGCAAATTCGTCATCGCCCTTCCTCCCGAGNCTTCACGACGGCTTCCGCCAGAATCAGATCCGCCGGAGTGGTGATTTTCAGGTTTTCCTCCTCGCCCTCCACCAGGAAGACCACCTTCCCCAGCCGCTCCACGGCAGATGCGTCGTCGGTGACAGGGGCCTCCTGCTCCAGGGCGGACTGGAGAGCGGCCTTCAACAGGCTGGCCTCAAAGACCTGGGGGGTCTGGACGGCCCGAAGCCGTCCCCGGTCCAGAGTCCCCTCCACTCCGCCGTCCTCCCGGACCGTCTTTACCGTGTCTTTCACCGCCACGGCGGGGACGGCGGCGGAGCACCGGGCGGCAGCGGACACGACGCGATCCACCAGCTCCGGCGTCACCAGAGGCCGGGCGCCGTCATGCACCGCCAAAAGCTCCATATCCGGCGAGGCCTCCAGCGCCGCCAGCAGCACGGAATGGACCCGGTTTTCCCCGCCACGGATTACCTTTGTGCACTTTGTCAGACCATAGGTCCGGCAAAGCTGAGAGATCTCCAGAATGTCCTCTTCCCGGGCGGCGACAATGATCTTATCCACACTCCCGGCCACTTGAAGGGCCGCCAGGGTCCGTACTAAAACCGGAACGCCCTCCAGCGGCTGGAGTAGCTTGTTCACGCCGCCCATTCGGGTGGAGCTGCCCGCCGCTGCCACCAGCGCGGCACAGCGGGGTCGCCTGGCTTCCCGCACTTTTTTAAAAAACGGCAGCATTGCAAAACCCCTCTCTGCCCCAGCGGGGCCCTTGCGCCTTTTTACTGTGGAACCGGAGGCTTCTGCATCACCGCCCGTTCCAGCCGCTCTTCCGCGTCCTGGTAGGCGCAGCCCTCCACAAGCGCGATCTCGGAGATGATGATCTGCTTCGCGCTGTGGAGCATCTTCCGTTCCCCCGTAGATAGCCCGCGCCGGGAATCCCGCCGCATCAAGCCCTTCACCACCCGGGCCACCTCGTTGAGGTTCCCGCTTTTCAGCCGGAGAAGGTTTTCCTGATAGCGCTTGTTCCAATTGGCGTTGGACTCCACCTCCAAGGCGGGGATGCCGGCGAAAAACGCCTCCGCCTCCGCTTCTGAAATGATGGTCCGGATACCGATGGCCTGGCAGTTGGCGGTGGGAATCTTCAAAGTCAGCCCGCCTACGGGCATTTTGAAGACATAGTACTCCTTCACTTTGCCCGCCACCTTTTCCTGGATGACATCATCGATCACGCCTGCCCCGTGCATAGGGTGCACGATCAGGTCTCCGATTTGGAACATGGACACCCCTTTCTCTGTCGCGGCCTCTGCCGCTGTGTTGTCTGCCTCTTGATCCGCTCGATTCCATGCTGGTTCGAATTCCGTGCCGGTTTTTCCGATTCCGTGCTAAGACTGCCCTGGGTAGGGACTGCTGTCCAACGAAGTTCCTGTGAGACAAACACCACACAGCAGAGGCCCCGCAGAGAAAGCGGCGGCTCAGCGCTTATTGGAGCGCCGCCAAATGCGCATTTTTTCCGCCTCGGCGATAAGCTCTTCCCGGAACTGGGGATGGGCCAAGCCGATCAGGCCCTCCGCCCGTTCCCAGGTGGACTTGCCCTTGACGTTGAATTTTCCGTACTCCGTCACAATCCAATGGAGGTTTGTGCGGGTGGCGGTAACCACGGAGCCCTCCACCAAGGTGGGCCGGATGCGGGATTTCAGCTGGCCGGACTTCTTGTCCATGAAGGACGAGGAGCAGNAGATGAAGCTCTTGCCGCCCTTGGNCAGGTACGCGCCCATGACGAAGTCCTGCTGCCCGCCGGCGCNGGAAATGTGGTTGATGCCGGAGGANTCGGAGGACACCTGTCCGTAGAGGTCGATGTCCACCGCTCCGTTGATGGAGGTAAATTTCTCGATCTGAGACACCCGGGCGATGTCGTTGACATAGCTGACCGGCGCGGCCATGCACTCAGGGTTGTTGTTCAAGAAGTCATAGAGCTTCTGGGTCCCGGCGGCGAAGGCATAGGTCTGCCGGCCCCGGTCGAAAGGCTTGCACGCGCCGGTGATGCGGCCCGCCATAGACATGTCTACAANGGCGTCCACGTACATTTCGGTATGGACGCCCAGGTCCTTCAAATCGGACTCGGCAATCATCTTGCCGATGGCGCTGGGCATGGACCCGATGCCCAGCTGGAGGCAGGCGCCGTCCTCGATCTCCGGCACCACCAAATTCGCCACGGCCAGGTCCACCGCGGAGGCCGCGGAAGCGCCGCCCAAAATCTCCATGGGAGGGTTCTCTCCCTCCACCACCATGGCTACGTCGCTGATGTGTACGCAGTTCTCAAAGCCGCCCAGGCACACGGGCATGTTTTGATTGACCTCAACGATGACGGTTTTGGCGCAATCACACACCGCCTTCAGATGAGAGCCCCCAGGGCCGAAGTTGAACCAGCCGTGCTCATCCATGGGGGCCACCTGGAACATGGCCACATCCAGGGTCTTGATGCAGTCCCGGTAATAGCCCGGCAACTCGGAATAGCGCAGGGGGATATAATAGGCAAAGCCCTCCTTGATGGCCTTCCGCTCAATGCCGCTCATATGCCAGGAATTCCAGGCAAAATGCTCAGCGGCGCCGGGCACATCAAAGATGGCGGGACGGCGGGTCAGGATGCCGCCCCGGATGTTTACGTCCTTCAACTCCCCCATGCGGGCGGCCAGGGCCTTGTCCAAGGCGTTGGGAGAGCAGACCGTCCAGCCGTAATCCAGCCAGTCGCCGGACTTGACGGCCTTGACGGCCTCGGCCGCGGTAGTCAGTTTCTGACGGTATTCCTCCTGGTAGCTCATAGCAGATTCCTCCATATAACTTTTTCTTTTGTCTCTTCGCAAGCGGCGAAAGGTAAATTTTTGCAGTATGACATTTCTATTCAATAGTATAACATCTCTGGGAAAATCTTGCAACGTCAAAACGTGAAAAAAATAACATGTTTTTTGAAGAAAAGAGGCAGACCGATAGGCCTGCCTCTGAAATCTTGGGATTTTTCCGGTTTGTGAGGCCTTACTCCTCCGCCTCGTACTCCGCGGCTTCCTCCACAGAGGGGGCCAGCAGGGCGCGGATGGAAAGNGNAATCTTCTTCCGCTCCTCATCCACAGCNGTGATCTTGGCGTCCACAATCTGACCCTCGGACAGCACGTCCTCCGGTTTCTCGATGCGGCGATCGGCAATCTGGGAGATGTGAATCAAGCCGTCCACGCCGGGAACTACCTCGGCGAANGCGCCGAAGGTCATCAGCTTTACGATGCGGACGGAAGCCACGTCGCCCACGGCGTACTTGTCCATAAACACCTGCCAGGGGTCCACGTTGTGGTCCTTGACGCCCAGGGAAATCTTCCGCTTCTCGGGGTCGAAGGAGATGACGTAAACCTCCATAGTGTCGCCCACCTTGCACACCTCGGAAGGAGTCTTGATGCGGCTCCAGCTCAGCTCCGAGATATGTACCATGCCGTCCACGCCGCCGATGTCGACGAACACACCGTAGCTGGTCATGGATTTTACGGTTCCGGTGTAGCGCTTGCCCACCTCGATGTTGGCCCAAATCTCCTCCTGGGCGGCCCGGCGGGCCTCGTCGGAGACGGAGCGGATAGAGCCCACCACCCGGCGGCGGGCACGGTTGACCTCTGTGATGCGGAGCTGGACCTTCTGGCCCTTCATGGCGGAGAGATCCGCGCCCCGGGGCTGGCCGCTCTGAGAGGCGGGAACGAACACCCGCGCACCCCTGACGGACACCACGATGCCGCCCTTGTTCTCTTCCGTGACAACGCCTTCCATTACCGTCTTCTCGTCCACGGCCCGCTCGATATCCTCCCAGGNCTTTACGGCGTCCAGGCGCTTCTTGGAGAGCTCGGCATAGCCCTCCACATCATTGACGCGGACGATGTAGGTTTCGATTTCGTCGCCTACCTTCACCACATCCTCGGGCTTCGCGTTGGGGTCGTCGGAAAGTTCGCTGAACTTGATGTAGGCCGCCTGCTTGGCGCCCACATCCACCTGCACCTCCGTCGGGGTGATGGCGGTGACGATGCCGGTTACCTTCTCTCCTGTATTTAAAGTTTTGAAGGACTGGTTCAGCAGTTCCTCAAAGGACTCCTCGTTGTTCTCCACCGCTTTGATTTCTTCACTCATGGCTGCATATACCTCCTTAATAATGCCCGCTGGCGTGGAAGCACCGGCCGTAAGGCCCGCAACAGAACAACCACTGAAAAAATCCGGCGGGAGCTCGTCCGCATTTTCAATCTGGACAACGCGGGAGCAGCTCTCCTTACAAATTTCCGTCAAATGTTTGGTGTTGGCGCTTTTACGGTCTCCTACCACGACCATGACGTCCGCTTTCGCGGCGAGAATGGCCGCTTCAGACTGACGCTTATGCGTAGCGGTACATATTGTATCAAATTTTTTTGCGTTTGTACACTCTTTTTTTACGATTTTCCAAGAAGTTTCAAAAAGTTCACGAATGCACGTTGTTTGTGCAACAACCGTCACCGGCGTTTCCCGGGCTTTCGGGTCCTGTTTCAGCCATTCTTCCACCGCTTCCGGACCGCTGAATATCAACGGATGCCCGCACCAGCTGGCGATCCCGGCCACCTCCGGGTGGGCCGCGTCGCCAATAATGACGGGAGTCCGGCCCTCCTCCTCCGCCCGGGCCGCCAGGATCTGAATGCGGCGGACATTGGGACAGGTGGCGTCCACACAGCGGACGCCACGGGCTTTCAAACAGTCCAAAATCTGCTTGGACTCCCCGTGGGAACGGATAATCACCGTGTCGCCAGGCTGTAAAGNCTCTACGCTTTCGACCTTTTGAATTCCAATGCTTTTCAGCTCTTCCACTACATGGACATTGTGAATGAGGTCCCCCAGCATCCAGCAGCGGCCCGTCTCCGCCGCGGTCTGCCGGGCCAGCTCCACCGCCCGGCGGACGCCGTAGCAGAACCCGGCGCTCTGCGCCAGCGTCACCCGCACAGCGGCTTCCCTCCCACGGCCTGCCCGCCCAGGGCATAAGCCGCCGCCAGCAGGTCGTCGGCGATTTTCTGCATTTCCTCGGAGGTGCCCCGGCGGCCGGTGTAGTGCGGCTCGTAAGGGTCGCCGAAAATGATCCGGGTTTTATGGAACAGCTTCTTCTCCCCGTCCACAAAGACCGGCACCAGTGTAGCTCCTGTACGGACGCCGATCATGGCAACACCCGCCTTGGCCTGAGGCGGCAGGCCGTCTATGTAGCCGATCCCGTTTCGGATGGTCGTTCCTTCGGAAAAAATCAGCAGATTGTCCCCCTCCTTCAAAACCTGGATGGCAGTGCGGACGGTGCTGATGTCGTTGTTCCCCCGGCTGACAGGGAACGCCCCCACCTTTTTCAGCAGCCAGCCCAGGAGGGGATTTTGGAACAGCTCTTCCTTGGCCATGATGTGCAATCGATAATTGATGGGCAGGCGGAGGGCCACCAGGATGGGATCCCAGTTGCTGGCGTGGTTTGGGCAGAGGAGCACCCCGCTTTTCGGAAGCTTCTCCATACCCTCTACAGAGGTGGGATGGAGCACGCGGGCGACGAAGCCCACGACATAGTAAATCAAAATGAACAAGCGGTTGAAGGGTTTCATAGGCCNGTCCTTTCCCGAATGATCTCCAGCAGCGCCTCCAGGCTCTGCCGGAAGTCCAGCGCCGAGGTGTCCAGCAGCGCCGCATCCTCCGCCCGGCGCAGGGGGGCGGCCTCCCGGTGGGTATCCCGGAAATCCCGATCCTCAATGTCTCGGAGAACCTCCTCAAAGGGCTGGGGGGTCCCCCGCTCCTCCAGCTCCCGGCAGCGGCGTTGCGCCCTGGCCTGGGCGGAGGCCGTTAAGAACACTTTCACCTCCGCGTCCGGCAGGACCACGGTACCGATATCCCGGCCATCCATAATCACGTCATGCTTTCGAGCCAAATCCCGCTGGGTTTCCATGAGATAGGCCCGGACCACCGGAAGGGCGGAAANGGCGGAGGNNTACCGGGAAATCTCGGGCAGCCGAATTTCCCCGCTGACATCCCGCCCGTTTAAAAACATGCGCTGCCCGCCTTCTCCGTCATACCGGAGCTCTATCCGCAGCGGCGGCAGCATCTCCGCCACGGCGGCCTCATCTCCGGGGTCTACTCCCCGGTCCCGGACGGAGAGTCCCACTGTCCGGTAAATCGCCCCGGTATCCACATATAAAAAACCCAGTGCGGCGGCGGCGGCTCTGGCCAAGGTGCTCTTTCCCGCGCCGGAAGGACCGTCGACGGCCACGCGTATCGTACTCATAAAGAAATCCTCCTAACCTTCGCCGGCCGCGGAAATCCCAGCGGCCCGCCCGGTCGACCAGGCAATCTGGAGATTAAATCCGCCGGTATAGGCGTCCACATCGATGATCTCCCCGGCAAAGTAAAGTCCGCGGATCAATTTCGACGCCATGGTGGCCGGGTCAATTTCCCGCACCTTCACGCCGCCGGAAGTAACAATAGCCTCCGTCACCGGACAGGGCCCTTCGATAACCACGGGGAAATGCTTCAAAACCCGCAGCAGTCCCCGGCGCTGTTCCCGGGTGATGCTACGGACCTTTTCCCGGGGGGCGATTTCCGAGGCCCGGACAACCTCCGGGATCAGCTTTTTGGGCAGCAGGTCGTCCAAGGCGTTGCAAAAATCCTGATTGCTGTACTTCTCAAAATCCGACAGCAGCCGCCGGTCCAAAGCGGCTTCATCCAGCGCCGGTTTCAAGTCAATTTCCAAATGATACGCCCGTTCCCCAAAGCGCCGCATATGGGCGGAGGCCGACAAAATCAGCGGGCCGCTGAGTCCGAAGTGGGTGAACACCAATTCCCCAAAGTCTGTATAGATTTTTTTACTATTTTCGAAGACCGTCAGCCCCACGTTCCGAAGGCTCAGGCCCTGGAGGNTCCGCCCCACGCCGAAGTCTCTCAAGGGCACCAGGGAGCCCCGGAGGGGCGTCACCGTGTGCCCGGCTTCCGCCGCCATGCGGTGGCCCTCGCCGGTAGAGCCGGTGGCGGGATAGGACACCCCGCCGGTGGCTAAGACGATGGCCTCCGCCGGATAGCGCTCCCGCTCCCCGGCGANGCCCCGGACCGCGCCGTCCNCGATTTCCAGGCTCCGAGCCCGGTCCCGGACCACGCGGACCCGCAGTTTTTTCAGCCGCCGCTCCAGGGCGGCGCTGACATCGAAGGCCCGGTCGGACACCGGAAACACCCGGTTTCCCCGTTCCGTCTTCAGCGGCACGCCCAGGTCTTCAAAAAAGGCCATAGCATCCTGTGCATTGAAGCGGAAAAAGGCACTGTAAAGGAATNTCCCATTGCAGGGAATATTCGCCAGAAGCTCTTCCGGTCCCGCGTTATTCGTCAGATTGCACCGGCCTTTTCCGGTGATGTTCAGTTTTTTCCCCAGCCGTTCGTTGGGCTCCAGCAGCGTCACGAACGCTCCTCGCTCCGCCGCAGATATGGCTGCCATCATCCCGGCGGCACCGCCGCCGNTTACCACGATTTCCTTACTCATCGTCCATCTTCCCAAATACGCCGTACTCGTTCCAAATGTCCTCCAGCTCCGCGAAGGTGGCGGAGACATCCGCTCCGTAACGGTTGGACNGGGCCACCAGCAGGGCGTTGATGAGAGACAGCGGCGCCACCATGGAGTCCACAAAAGAGATCATCTCGCAGGGGGCCAGCAGCGCCGCCTGAGAGAGCTGATATACCGGGGAAAGCTCATTGTCCGTGATAGCGATGATCTCCGCCCCCCGGTCCCGGGCAAACTTCACCGTGTTGATGGTGACCTTGGAGTACCGGGGAAAGCTGATGGCAATCAGCACGTCCCCGGGCCCCATGCGGAGCATCTGCTCGAACATCTCCCCCGCCGCGTTGGACTGGATCAGCGTCACATTCTCCGACAGCAGGTGCATGTAAAAATGGAGGTATCCCGCCACGAAGGAGGAGGACCGGACGCCCAGAATGTAGACGTGACGGCTGGTCATAATCTTGTCCACCACCCNGTCGAACTCGTCCTGCCTCCCATGGCTGAGCATTTGGCGCAGCTTGTCAATGTCGGACTGAATGACCGCCGGCAGCACATTTTGATACATATCCCCCGCCGCCTGGATGCGCTGGGTGGAGGTCAGGCGGCTGCGGATCATGTCCTGTAAGGCCCGCTGCATGCTGGGATAACCGTCATAGCCCAGCTCGGAGGCAAAGCGCACCACCGTGGACTCGCTGACTCCCGCCAGGATGCCCAGGCGGCTGGCGGTCATAAAGGCCGCCTTGTCGTAGTTTTCCAAAATATAGGAGGCTATGCGCTTCTGGCCCTTGGAAAAGCCGCTCATGCCCCGTTCCAGGCAATTCAAAATATTCTTTGCCACACTTCTCCCCCCGGAATCAAGTTTTCCAGGAATGACNCTCCTCAGTTTTTGCGCACCGCCAGGCTGTCCGCCAGCTCCCGCAAAAACGCCGTGTCCCCCAGCCAGCGGCCGGCGTCCAGGGCTTCCTTGGCCCGGACGGTGTAGTCCAGCACCAGTGCCTCACAGGCTTCCACCCCCAGCAGGTTCACATAGGTGGCCTTTTGGTTCGCCGCGTCGGAACCCACGGGCTTGCCCAGCTCCTCAGCGGTGGAGACCGCGTCCAGAATGTCGTCCCGAATCTGGAAGGCCAGCCCCAAGTTCGTCGCGTAATGCCAGGCGGCGTCCATGCAGCTCTCGTCCACCTCCCGGCGGCCCATGGAGGCGCAGATCCCCATCATGCACGCCGCCCGGAGCAGGGCCCCGGTCTTCTTGTTGTTGATGTCCGTCAGGTCCTCCGCCGTCCGGGGCTGCCCGTCGCCCGCGGTGTCCCAGTACTGCCCGNCNCACATGCCGGTCTCTCCGGCGGCCTCCGCCAGAATCTTCGCCGCCATGACCACAGCCGCCTTTCCGCCGTGCCGCCACTTTCCTTTGGCGGACAACACCGTCTGAAACGCCGCCGCCTGGAGGGCGTCCCCCGCCAGGATGGCGACGCATTCGCCGAATTTTTTGTGATTGGTGGGCATCCCCCGGCGGAGATCGTCGTTGTCCATGCAGGGCAGATCGTCATGGATGAGGGAATAGGTGTGAAGCATTTCCACTCCACAGCCAAAGTCCAGTGCCTCTTCCAGGGTTCCCCCCGCCGCCTCGCAGAATTTCATGGTCAAAATAGGCCGGATGCGCTTGCCCCCGGCCAGGAGGCTGTAGCGCATTGCCTCCTCCAGCCCTCCGCCGGAGAAAAACGTCCGCAGGCGGGCCTCCGTCAACTCCCGGGCTTCCTCCAATTGCCGCTGAAACTCCATGGTTCAGACCTCCTCCGTACTTTCAAAGGGCAACTCGACGGGCGCGCCGCCGGGGCCCTTCATTAACTTCACCACTTGCTGCTCCGCCTGGTCCAGCTGCTTCGTGCAGGCGGCGATGAGCTTTGTCCCCTCCTCAAAGAGGGCCAGGGAATCCGCCAGCTGGACATCCCCCTGTTCCAGGGCGGAGACAATCTCCTCCAACCGGGCAATCTGCTGTTCAAAGGTCAGCTTTTTTGCGGCCATGCCGTTCCCTCCTTTTCATAAGGCTCCTCCACCGTGCAGAGGAAGCCTCCTTCTCCCAGGGCCACGGAAACCCGCTCCCCGGCCCGTACCTCCCGCCAGGAGCGCAGAATCTCCCCCGACGGCCCCTGGGCCATGGCATAGCCCCGGCCCAGCACC
>NZ_CAJMXG010000009.1:0-35053 GCF_905219725.1 Oscillibacter sp. CU971 | reverse complement strand
GTATAGGTATAACTTTCTAATTTGAAAAACGGACATCCTCTTGCAATAGAAACTACACCTGTTGTCTGAAAATCTCTAATCTCTTTAAACAAGTCTTGTGTCTCGGTTGAAAAAATATTTCGAGTTTCTTGATCTTCTATAAGCCCATTCACGACAGAATCTATTGTTCTAAGTACAGCACCATATGCAGAAGCAGCACCCATGTATTGCGTGAGGCGATTTTTCATAATGGTATGCACTTTGGGTAGCTCTTTTCCCGCTTTTTTAAGTCTAGACGAAAAAGCAAAATCTTGATAAATCGGGTGAGGTAATTTAAACCCATAAATGAGAGAAAATGCATTCTGAATTGCTCGCCTGGATGAATCGTCTGCCATAACAGGGAGCATTAAACGATTAGATGCTGCTAGTGCCATTTGTGTAAAAATAGAAAAACTCGGATTCATATCGAAAAAAATAATATTGTAGAAGCATAAAGTCCCGTATTTCCAAGGCCTAAACGGTCAAGGTGTAGGAGTAGTCAAGGAATAAACGACACTCCTACACCTTTTTCCGCTTCTAATTACTGTTTGCCGGTCCTGCCGATAGCCTCCATGAGCTTGTCATAACCAAACATGGCTGCATACGCTACCATGAACCCCAGCACGACCGCGGCGGCCACCATATACCACACCACCGCGATAGCCTTGATCTGACAGTAGGCGAAGAACGCCACCAGCGTGAGTACCATCGAGACGGCGACCGCCAGAATGTTGGTCGGCAGCTTGTCCCAGGTGACCTTCTTCAGCACCTGGACGACGATGTTGGTCACCACCACCAGCACACCGATGACGCTGATGACCATGGACCAGTTCAGAACACTTTCCATTTTTGATTCCTCCTTATGTTATCCGACCCCATCAGGCGGAGCAGAGCCATGTTTATCCGGCCATGAATTGTTCTTGCTCAGGTTCTCGACGGCAGACTTGATGGCGTACACCAGCACAACGCCGATGATCTCGGTAAGCGCCACCTGAGATAAACTCTCGGCAATCTGCTCCTTGCCCATCCATGCGAGGATGTAGCTGCACCACACCCAGGCAATACCGTTAAGCAGGCAGACCCACACGATAATTTTCATAGTGGTCGCTTTCTTTTTGCTCGGTTCAGAGAGGTCGAGGGCGGGTTCTTCAACGACGTCCTCCGGCCAGTCCTCAGAAATATCAGCAGGCTGCTCCACAATGGGCGCGACTTCCTTTGCTTTGATGTTCAGCATACGTCGCCCTCCTCTTCATCCTTGGCGTGACTCTCCTGAAGGAAGTCCCGCTTCTTCAAGCGTTCCTTATAGACCTCCCGGATGTTTTCGATGGCGAGAACCGCCCGGTTGTTTGGATACTCCGGATGTTCCTCGCAGTACCGCTCGTAGTCGTCGATTTTAGCCAGCACCTCAACAAACTCCTCTTTGGTGTGGTTAATAGGTCGCAGCAGTTCGTTGTTGAAATGCAGGATCTGGGCACGTCGGCTGTCAGCAGTCCGGCGGTCATCCATGGTGATGTGACCGTCCAGCTTAGCCTCAATACCATCAAGTCGGCTGGATATGTCCGCATTAACTGCTTTACCAACGGTTTTTGCCAGTGCCGACCAAGGGTTGATTTTGACGGGGGCAATTTGCACCAGCGTCAAAAGGAGCAGAACCAGACCGCCCCCGCCAGCTAAAAGCTCTTGGATAGTCAAAATTCATTTCCTCCTGTTGGATTACTTGCTCAGCATCCCGATCAGCTCGGAATACTCGGCCTCGGAGATCTTGCCGGCAGCGTAGAAGATGTCCAGCTTGGTCTCGATACCATCGGTCTGGCCGCGCTCGATCATGCGCTTCAGAGTACGATACAACATGGTCTAATCCTCCCTTCCTCAAATATCAGTCTCAGACAGGCCCAGCTCCAGCAGGGTCAGCCGATACTCGTGGTCGACGCTCATGCCATCCATGTCCTGAACAGCGATGTCCGTCTTCTGCTGTGCTTGGAACAGCGCCTCATTGCTGCGGTCGACTTCATTGTCCATTCCCTTCTTCAGGAACTCGTCGTAGTTGTCCTGCACATTTGCGGCAATGCCGTCCCAAGTCTCAATCTCGACATGGTACTCGTCGTACTGGAACCCGTCGAAATTCTCCTCATGGTAGGGCTCCACATTCTGGAAAAGCCGCACGAGACTCCTGTTTGTCCCGGGGATCTGTTCCACGGTAAAACTGCCGGGATCTACCATCCCATGTACTTTCATGGTATCACTCCTTTATGCCGCCACATAAGGCGGATATAATGCTTGAAGCCGCCTGCATTCCTTTCGGACGACCTTCTTCAAATCGAACATCGTCTTCGGTTGGTAGTACCGCTCCAGTATCTGTTGGCTGTTGCATTTGCGAAGCTGCCCAAGCCGCGAAATCAAGCCGGATGCTCTCTTGAATGAGATGACCCGGTTCCGATCTCGTCGATAGTAGTACAGATGCAGCGATTGTTTCAGCCGGAACAGATTATGTTTCCGAAGAATCGTGTACCCGCGACCAAACCGATAACCAAGAGCGGATGGCATTCTTGGCCGGCGATGCCGCTGCTTTTTTCTCGGGCAGCATCTCATGGGCTTTAGCAACCAGAGGTGTGAAGCCCACCCGGAAGATCTGCCAGTTTCCCTTCAGCTTCAATCCGACTGCGGCCAGCCAGACCTTCATGTCCTCCAACAGCTTCCTCAGCTTTCGCTTGTTGGAACCGAAGATGGTAAAGTTGTCCATCTGCCGCAAATAGTGACTCACGCCATACTTCTTGTCGTGAATCATCAGGTCTAACGGCTGGATTGTAAGGTGCAGGAACCATGCGGAGAAGAATGCGCCGATCAGCACGCCGTACTCCATCATGGCGTCACACAGCCAAAGGGTTTCCCGATCCTTGAAGAGCCGCTTCAGCGCATTGATGACATACGCCGGGTCCAGTTCCTCGAAGCAGTGGTAAATGTCACACTCCAAGGCATATTTGGTACCAATGGGGTCGTCATCCATCCACTTCTTCAGCGCCTTCACGCCATAGGAGTTGCCCCGGCCTTGAACGCTTGCAATACAGTAACGGTCCATACCCCGCATGATGTGCGGAATCATGACCTGTAAGGCCGCGTGATGGACGCACTGGTCCGGCCATAACAGGGGCTCGTTGATGTCTCGCCATTTCCCTCGCCCGTTGTCTCCGTTCCGGTCCCAGCGCCGTCGCTTGATAGGTTTGTTCATATGGGCGTCTCCGCTCACCAGGTCCTCGATGAACTTGTGAAGGAGCTTCACATAGTCGTCCAGGTTTGCCTCGATTTCCAGCACCTTCTTGTTCAGACTGTGGTCGCCATTGCGCCGGTGACTGCGGCAGACCTCCTGGATGGCAAGACGCAGATTTTCCTCAGAGAGAATTTGTTGGTAAACTCGAACTCGTTTCATCAGGGATATGTTTTCCTCCTTGTAGCCTCACAACTGTTCCATCGCCGCGGGGTGTTCCGAGGCGAGACCCGGCCCGAAGTGTACTAAGCTGTGTCCTGTCGGCTCATCTTCAGCCAGTGCTGCGCGGTCAACGATGCGTAATAGAAAGGGTGAGGAACCCTGACTACCTATAGGAGGTTTAGCCTGTGGCTTATCAAGGATGCGACAGCCGATGTTGGTGTTCGTGTTCGACGTACCGTTGTAGTTGACGTAGAACGGCCCGTGATTCTGGTTCTGGTTATAGTTACCGCCGTGGTGCAGGCACGGGTTACTACCGTTGAAATTCCAGTTATCCGGGACATCGTCTGCTGCAAAGTTGACCCCGCGCTTCCCTTTATCAAAAGAAAAGCGATTTTTAAGAGCGTTTCAGCTCCATTTTGAATTGTTCAAAGGCGTAGAGTTGGGGGAAGGGACTGCGGTCCCCTCACCCCAAACCCCTTCCTCTATCAGGGGAATNACGCCGCCTTCGGCGGGCGTTCCTGGAGGCGACAGCCGATGTTGGTGTACGTGTACGACGTACCGCCGTAGTCGACGCAGAACGGCCCGTGACTCTGGCTCTGGCCATAGCTACCGCCGTGGCGCAGGCACGGGCTACTACCGCCGAAACCCCAGCGATCCGGGACATAATTTGTGGTACTTCCAGCCGCAGCGCTGGGGAACAATGCCCATTCCAATCCGCTTTGGGTCGGAATGGTAAAGTCGGAAGGATAACCAGCCACCGGTTTACCAACCAGCGTACCATTGGCGCTATCGCTAAACTGGTTGGGGTTCTTGATAACGTTCAGGCCGTTGCTGTTGTAGTAGCAGCCGTCCATCCAGTCATATACATTGTCCCACCAGCCCTCAATGTTGCGATACTGGGTATAACCGTAAGTATCCCGGTTAGCCGCCGTAGTGCCAGTGTGGTACTGCATAGCGTCCGTCTTACCGTTGTTCTCCTTAGAACCACTGGCAGAACAGCCCCGGCCAATACGCTCACCATTCCAGTCAGCGAACTCGACCAGGAACAACATTCCAACGTACCACATTTGGGCGAAGTCCATCTGCCAAATGTTAGCCCCCAAATTATGGATACTGGTACGAGCCGCACTTCTGGTGATACTGACCTGCTGCGCCTTGTTGGTCTCCGACTTGTAGGTGCCGGAGGCGCAGTGATACCGGGCAATGTAGGAGAAGTTCAGTTCGCCGAGACCATCGCCGCGATCCATGTTCACCGGGTCCACATGGAATCCCTCAACAGGACCATCCGCAATCTGGAGCTTCAGNTTCTTGCCCGTCTTGGTCCACTTGTACCAATACTTGGGCTCCTTGACCATCACGCCGCCGGTACGGGTCTCCTTGACCATGCCGGCCCAGGGCATCAGATTGTCAAAGGGAGAGGATCCATTACCGTTGTTCACAGCCGGATTAGGATCGCTGAACCNGGCCGCTGCNTCGGTGCGGGNGCCNTTGGTGGGGCCGCTGCTGGTCCAATCCCATTCCACGCCGTAGATGGTGACGAATTGTGCCTTGACCGGAACATCCTTATCCGCCGGGGCAAGGTAGTTGGCACTCTCGGCAACTTTGACTTTAATGGTCGCAGTGCCGGTAGTATCGCCAACGCTGTTGACAGTTACCTCACCGGTGGTCTGGTTGATGGTGCCGANGGTAGCNATCTTGGTGTCGCTGGAGGTGGCGGTGATAGTACCGTCGCCCTTCCGGCTGACAGTAAACTTTCCGCTCTTGTTAGCAGTGTTCAGCGTAATCGAAGTGGGGCTCACCGTAATGGCGTTATCGCCCTTTCCAATGGCCCAGGTGACCACCTTGGCTTCAATCGTACCATCCGGCCACTGATAGTTGGGGGTCGGAGTGAACGAAGCCGTATAGGCCGTCCCGGCATTGACCTTGGCCTCCACACTCAACGTCATCTTGGTGGCGTCATAGTTGGTGTCCCAGGTCGGAGTCTTGGGGTTGCCGTCGTACTTCGGCATACCGCTCTGAGCCGGAATCTTGGCGATGGTGGCCCGGCCAATGACCCACTTGATGGTCTTNTTGGCTGTGGTGCCGTCCGACCACATGCCCTGCACCAGACTGAATACCGCAGAGTGCTCNCCGGCGTCCGTAGCCGGCGTCACCTGGACGGTGCAGTTATCGGCGTCGAAGTTGTNCCACTGCGGCGTCTGGGCCGCCCCGGTGTAAGTGGGGATATTCTTCTGCGTCGGGATGGGCACGATGACGCTGGTGATGGTCCAAGTGGCCGTCTTCATGCCGGTGGTGNCGTCCCACCACTGATNGTTGTCCGTGGGGGTGAACTCGGCGGTATAGTCCCCGGCCTCGGTGCCGAACNGGTCGCCGCCCAAAGTGNGCTGACCCACGATGTAGCCGTCCCAGGTGGGCGNCTTGGGCGTGCCGTCNGCCGCCAGAACATTGCTCTGGGTGGGCAGCGCCGGAATGACCGCCCGGCTGATGATCCAGTCCNCCGTGGCTTCGCTGGTGCCGTTGGGGAACAAATATCCATAGACCAGCGTAAACTTGGCGGTGTAGGTGCCGGCGTTAACCCCGTCAATGGTCCCGGACACGGCCATTTTGACGGGGTCATATCCGTTCCAGGCGGGGGACTTGGAGCCACCGTCATAAGCGGGGATGTCCTTCTGTGTGGGAACAGCCACCTCGATGGCATTCACTGTCACATTCAGGCTGGTGCTCTTGGTCACGCCCTCGTAGGTGTAATCCAGGCTGACGGCCTGCTGGCCCAGAGTGGAGAATGCGGCGCTGGAGTGGGTGTATCCAGCGGCAGGAGCCGTGGAGCTATCCGAAAAATGGGCGGTCACGACCATGCCCGCCGGGTCGAAGCTCTCNAGGTACTGATAGACGGTCTTGGTGGGCGGGGTGGTGACCTCGATGGAGACCAGAACCTTTTCCACGGTGACAGGAGTGCTGGCCGTCTTTGTGGCCCGGCCCTCCGTATAGGTGATGGTGACCTCGGTGACGCCGTCCGTCAAGACAGTGGGGGTCACGGTATATCCGGTCACTTCCGAGGTCAGGCCGAAGCCATAGCTCGCCTCCACCACCATTCCGGTGGGGTCGAAGCTCTCCCCGGACTTATAGGTTGTCTTATTGGGCGGCTTCTTGACAGCCAGGCTCTCCAGCTTGAGAGAACCACTGCCCCCGCCGCTGCCGGTCAGATTGAACACCTTTCCGACTTCGTTGGGATTACTCATTTCTCGACGACCTCCAGTCGAAGAATATTCACGGTCAGGTCGTTCTCCGGCGTGATCTCGCAGTGGAACGTGGCCTCACCGTTGGTTGTGATGTTGTCCGCTCGGATGCCGGTGTCTCCGCACTCGATGAAGCAGTCGGCGTCGCCGCAGACAAGATACCAGTAATTGCTGTCTGCCAGGAAAGACTCATGCTGAACCGTCTGAGCTCTGCCGCTCCAGTTGGCGGCCGGCAGAGTGACAGTAAAGCCGATCTGCGCATCTTCCAGACCGGCGGCGATCATCTCCGCCAACTCGGAGACACGGGCAGCGGAATCAGCCTTGGTCCTGAGCGCCAGCTTTTTAAGCTGGTCAATCGTGGTCAGTTTCTCTGCCATGCGTTTCCGTCCTTTCAAAAGACGAACGGGGGACAGGCGTATCCCATCCCCCGCTCAGAGTATGCTTAGGGTCCAACGGGCTCCTCAGGATCGGGCTCGGTGGCCGGACCGAAGACCTCGGTCAGCATAGCCTCCACCTCAGCGTCGGTAGCGGTCTCCACAGTGACACTCCCGCCCAGGTCCTTCACAGCCAGATAGACATGGCTCTCATTGGCATCGCCCTCCACACTGTTGATGACGAAGTCGATGTACTTGTCACCGACCGCAGCGCCCTCATAGGGCTGATCGGTCTCGGCAACCTCCTTGACGGAGGCGGACTTCACCAGCAGGTCCTTGGGGATGTTGATCTTGTCGCCGGTGGGGGCACCGTTCTTGGTGAGCTGATAGGTGGCCAGATAGCCGTCCTCGGCGGTTTCCTGCTTGGTCAGGCCATAGTCGGCGATCTTCCCGTCCAGAGCGGCCAGCTCAGTCTTGGTGCGCTGGGCCAGCATTTTGAGCTGGTCNATGGTAGTGTGCTTAGACATATGCAAGTCCTCCTTGAAATTATTTGGTTGCGGCTNTTTGCCGAAAACCTCATCGAGAATGTCTGCCACTTCTTTGTCAGTGGCGGTGTTGTTGGAGCTTTCCTCTCCGCCGGGGTTATCCGGCAAGATCGGAGCAGAGCCAAAGGTGTCGTCCAGCATGTCCTTGACCTCGGGGTCCGTGGCCGTTTCACAGGCACTGTTCTTGATCTCCCGGAAAATCTCAGCCAAAGTTTTTCCCTCGAATCCGGCGGCAGAGAGATCTCCGATAGCCGCNATGATCTCAGAGTAGATGTCATCCGGCAGCGGTGTTCCAGAGGAAGAACCAAGCCCAAGCCCCCCGTCGGGAATAATCATGCTGGTCTCACACCAGACGGTGGCTTTGCGAGCCTCGCCATTCACCCCATATACGCCGATCTTCAGCTTTACACTTCCGTGTTTCAGACACTCAGCCGGAATGGTACAGCGGTCCTCTGTCAGAACGACAACGATGCTGACAGGCCCCGCCTCAAAGATAGCGGTCTTGGAGAAGCCGTTCCAGCTTTCGTCAAAGACAAGCTCGACCTCGTATGACTTATTGGAGTTCTNCCGGAGGGTATCGTCCCTGACCAGCATCGCCCACTGGTCTTTGATTTCGATCACCAAAGTTATCACCCCCTTATGAGCCGTTGGCCGACAGTTCCAGACGGATAACGTTCACCGTCAGGTCCATTGTCGGGTCGGTGTCATTTTTGAACGTAATAAAACCAGTCGTGGTGATGTTCCTGGCCTGCACGTTGCACTCCAGATACTCCTCACGGCTGGCTTCATCAGCGTCCACAAGGTACTTATGGGTCGCAAGAGCCAANAGGTGNCTGTCGGCGACAGTGATCTCTCCATTGGCCCACCCGGAGACGGGGAGCACCAGATCAAAGGAGATACCCAGCACATCGCCGGTTCCCGTACCGTTCCGGCCATTGTAGACCGAAATGGTCATGGTCGAACCGTCCGTCATGGTCACGGTATAAATATCCGTGGTGCCGGGGGTATGGTCGCCCTTGGTGAGCTTGATGTCCTTGATACCGTTGCCGGTGGGACCAACCAAGTCGCAGGCAATGCCGCTGTCCAGATACTTCTGCTGTTCGGCGTCCCAGATCCACCAGGTTCCGTCCTGGGGTTTTGGAGGTTTTCCGCTGTACTGCTGGGCGGTAAGGGCGCTTTTGGCGGCAGAATCCTCAGACTCCTTTGCCTTGTCCTTGGCGGCCTCCGCATCTATTTTGGCCGTCTCTGCGGCTGTCTTGGCGGCCTGAGCGGCTAACTTTGCCGCTTCAGCATCGTTCTTGGCGAGCTCTGCGGCGGCTTTTGCTACCAAGGCGGCGTTCTCAGAGTCTTTCGCTCCATTTTGACTGATGAGAGCCGCATCACGGGCTGCCTCCGCATCTGTTTTGGCCGTCTCTGCGGCTGTCTTGTCCGCTGTGGCCTGTGCGCCAAGGGTCTNCACGTCAGAGCGAATCGTCTTGATCCGTTCCTCGGCGGCCTTTGCCTCAGCCTCGCTCTGGGCAGCAGCGGCCTGAGAATCGGCGGCCTCCTGAGCCTTTTGCGTGGCGACTACTTCCGAATTACCGGCAGCAGTCTCCGAAGCCTTGGCTGCCGCGGCGGCATTTGCTGCGTTAGAAGCCTGCTGGATCGCATTAAGCTCCGAAGTTTTGGCGTTTGTCTCAGAGGTCTTGGCGGCCCTGGCGGAGTCCAAAACTTCGGTCGCCTTCTGCTCGGCCGTGGCGGCTGAAGCCTTAGCTTCGAGAGCGGATGCGGCCGCAGAGTCCTTGGCTGTCGCCGCGAACCGCATAGCCTCGGATGACTCTATATTCATAGCGGCTAAAGCGTCGTGGATGGAGCCACGCACCTCTTCGCCATATACGGCGTCCAGAATTTTTTGCAGGAATGTGGCAATATTCGCCAACTAAATCACCTCTAATCTTCCAGCATCCAGTCGACCGCCAGAATCTCCTCGCCGGAGAGACAACCGATAGCCGCCTCATACTTGGCAGTCATCAGCTCGACCTCGTGCTCCATCTTGTTGAATGGAGCCATCTCGTCGCAGAACTTCTGGAAATTGGGGGAATCGACCTTAATGCCGATGGTAGTCTGGCCGTGCTCGCCCTTGACCTCCTCGCCATACTTTTCAATGAGGCTGTTACGAAACGTCTCGTATTCGGTAAGGCATTCGCCGAGGATACGAAAGTTTCGGGCGGCGACATACCCGATCTTGTCCCGATGGGACAGAAGCGGCCGGAGCTGGTTCAGCATTACGGCCATCTCAGCGTTTTTGAATTTTTTCTTCACAGTTATTCTCCTATTCTGAATCAATACCATCGACTCTGGCGCTGGAAAAATCAACGCTTCCGGTAAACTCAACCCGGCCATTAAAGCAGATTGTTCCGCCACACGGGCTGGAAATATAAACATATGGCCCCCATACGCCGGCATCGTAATATTCAATGCAGAACATATGATAACGGCTGCTTCCATACGGCCCATACAAGTTGAAACTGCCTGCATCTCCTCCGGCAATGACGTTGAATTCACTGCCATAAAATTCGCCGCCTTCGATAACCGGAGATCTGATTGTTGTTGCCCCGATATAGGTGGACCGAATATAGCTGGGCAGTTCGATAGAATCTGCCAGACGGTATGCCTGGTTCGCTTTGGCATAAGCGGCATCGGCGGCGTCATAAGCGTCGGCGGCAAGCGAGTTGGCATTGTTCGCCTTGACATTCGCCGTCGAGGCAAGAGAATAAGCCGGGTTGTAGTCCAGATTTTGATTGGTCACCTGCGCCCAGTTGATAGAACTGCCAGCGCCCATGGTGATGTTGCCGTTGATGGTGATAACGCCTGTGGGACTGACAGCGAACGTGATCGCGCCGGTGTTCTTGTTCCGGATGGTCAGCCCATACAGGTCGAGATAGTCCGAGGAGAACTTACTCCCGGTCATCATGCTGTTTCCATAGCGATCCAGAAAATCGGAAGCCTGCACAACGCCCTTGAAGTCCCCGCTGGCCGCCACGAGCTGGCCGCCAAACGTTCCTTTTGCGCCGGACAGAGTCCCTGCAAAGGTGCCTCGTCTGGCGTATAGGTTCCCTTCTTCATCCACGGTAAAATTGCCGTTCCCGATGTTGATGGAGCCCTTTTTCATGGTCAGTTTTCCGGTGGTAAAATCCAGACTGAAGTTGCCGCCATAATCCTTGAGCACGCCGGCCCGAATCACATTGGCATTCAGCACGCCAGTAGTAATGTAGTCAGCCACAATGGACCCGTCCATAGTGATGGCCAGCCCAAAGGTCTTGCCGCCATCGTTGGAATACCCCAGACCATTCATGTTCCACTTCCAGAGCTTGTCCGCCTTGGTGTAGTCCCGGATGTTGGAAATATAAAGGGTCTCCGAACCGTAGTCGTCCTTGGTGATAGTGATGTAGCCGGTGGTAGCCATGTTCATGATGTGGGTAGCGTTCTCCTTGGCCTCTTTAAGGATGGAATGGGCCTTGGGAAGATCGTCGATCTTCTGGAGAATGGCCGCACTGGTCTGATTGTTCACACTGCTGAGGCTAGTTTTCACCGTCGTGCCTAGCTTGAATTGGGTCTGATCCGGGTTATCCAACGGAATTTCCAGCTTGGTCACCGGAAACATCCNATCCAGTCCGTGAGGCCTGGAGATAACCCGAATCTCATCCAGCAGCTTCACTGCCTCGATACTCACATCCAAATAGTGAAGGTCCAGGGCGCTCAACTCTAACTCCATGTTGTCAAACTGGAGGTCTCTCAAATAGGCCTTTGCCTTTTCCAGAAGCACCACCGGATTACTCACATCATCCCAGGTGACGACCTTCTCGATCCAACCATAGGCGGCGAAAGCCTCGTCCGACTTAACATACATACTCCCGTTGTTCACGCTTTCCACCGTCAGATAGGCGTCCAGTGCCTCGATGGGGCTGTCGTCCAANCGGTTGCCGAGAGGCACAATGACCGTGGCGAACTCCGTAGAGTCCCATTGCTTGGTAAAGTCGATCATATTGGAGCCAAACTGGATGACCTGGCTACATGTGTCAGGGTATTCAGCCAGATAGTCCAGATACCGGACCCCGTCGACCTTCCTTACCCGCATATGACCGCCGTACTTCTCGATCAGGGCGTTAAGTATCGCTAAGGTGTTGTCGTTGTTGGTGTAGCAAGTGGGAAAATTCTCGTCCACCATCGTAACCGCGCCGATAGAGAACTGCCGGTTAGCCCCAACCTTGGAATTGTGGACCCGAATCAGCTCTTCCAGATAGGCTCGGATACTCTGACCTGAAAACTCCGCTGGAGGCTGGGTGCTATCATTGAAATAGGCCAGTTCCCCCTCGCAGTAGAGGTCCCGGTTGTTGTAAAAGTCCATGCTCTCCGAAAGCACCCGCCCGGCCCAGATCTCTACCCCGTCCTTCTGAACGGAAATATCCGTGGTCATGCGGGCAATGCTCCCGTAGCCTACATTCTTCTGGGGCAGCTTCATGGTCAGGGACCCGGCGGCGTTGTCCTCCAATGTCAGCTTGGGACTTATAACCTTCATGCTCTCCAGAGCAAAGACGTCGCTGTAGATGCAGACGTCATCCGCATAAATGGAATACATCAGTCATAGCCTCCCTACTCTAAAATCGACCGACACCGTCGCCGAGCCCGCGTCGCACCAAAAGTAAATGTCGGCTCCCATATCGCCGAAGAAAACGAACTCTGGAATCTGCACCGTTCCGTCGTGAAGAAGCTTCGTAATATCGAGTTCCAGCTTAGGGTTGACGAAGCGGGCGTGAACGCCCCGACCAGCCGTACTCCGCACAATGAACCGGGGGCAGATTGGGGCTCTTCCAAAGAGCTTTGCATCCAACCTCTTGACAGATGTCGCAGTGGTAACAGAGATGTTCTTGAACAGCGTGGCGCGGATAACGCCATTTTGAAAGTTGAACGGGTCCCAGAGCCAGTCGTCGATGGATGACAGCACCGACCACTTGTACGGCCCCACATCATAGTCGATGGTGATGTGTGACCAGTCCTTGTCCGACTTCCACTGGTTGACCGCGAAACGCCCTTCGTAAAAATACTCAGGGTCATCCTCCAGCACAGCTCGAAGACTCTGCCCATGCAGATAGTCCATGATGTCGGAATAGGCCATNTGCCAAGGCTTGAAGTCGTTCATGACGATGAACTCGATAGAGCCCGTCCGGTTCTGATACACCGGATACCCGGTGAGAGCTTGCGACAAATCAATGACGCCGTCCCCGCCGGGAATGTCCAATGTCTTCACCTTTTGCGCAGGAGGGTTGAAAACAGGCCGGGAAGAGGGGACCAGCCGCCAGTCATCCCAGGTGTTCTTCTCGCCAAAGGTAACAGAATGATACACGTTAGTTCCCCCTTCCCCTGTAAATTGCCCTCTGACCAAGGGCTTCGTCCATCGGAGCGGCCATCTGACCGACCATCACTCCGGTGTCCAGCACAATCTGCATCCGTTCCAAACGTGCCGTCATTTCGGTCATTTCACCCCGAAGAATGCGAAGTTCTTCCACCACGCTGGTATTGTCAACCTTAACAGTCATCTGACCTCTGTCCCCAGAGGAACCGAACGCCAAAGCCGCCTGCCCCACAAGGCTCATGGTCATCTTGGGGTAAAACAGGCTATTAAGTTCGTTCGCTCCCTTTGTCACGTTGGAGAGGTCAAGAACCGGCTGAATGGTGGGCTGCATATCCATATCACCATCCATCAGGTCGCTGATGGTAGAAATGGCGTTGGAGAGACCGCCCTTCATAGACTCCGCCATGTTCGCCCCTGCGTCGTAGGATTTGTCTGCGTAGTCGCGCAGGCCCTTCACGAGACCGAGCCCCGTGTAGTTGCCCAGTTCTCGGGTAACGCGGGATGGCGAATTGATCTCAAGGGTATCCTTTATCGCCTCCACGCTGGCGAGGGCCATACTTGTCAGCTCGTCAATGAAGCTGGAACGCTCCGACTTCACGCCCTCGGTCAACCCGGCGACGATCTGCTTTCCGGTCTCGTCCCATCCGGCCTCGCGGAGGATCTTCTGAGCGGTCTCGGACATCTGCTCCNAATCCTTCTCGGTGTTGGTCTTGATAAGCCCGACCTTCTCGCCGAAGTCCTTCCGAAGCTGCTCCAGTTCCGCGTTGGCGTCGGCGGTGACCTGATCCATCTTCGTTTGCCACACAGCCCGGTACTCGTCCAGCTCCTGGGCCGCGTCGGAGCGAAGCTGCGCGATGTTATTCTGGGTCTCAATGCGGAGCCCTTCCAGTTCACCGACCGCCTGCTCACGAGCCTGCGCGTGCTTGATCGACCAGAGGGAGGCATACTTCTCCAGTTCGGAGTCCGTCATGGAGTTCAGCGCCTTGANCTGAGAAATGGCGCTTGGCCCCATATTTTGAAGTTCCTCGATGAACTCGGAATCCAATCCACGGCCCGACAGACTGTCCAAAATATCCTGCCATTCGCCGAACTCCTTGACCTGCCCCTCCAGATTTTTCATCAGGGCGTCCCCGCTGACGTCCTCCCGCTCCTTGACCGCGTCAAAGAGGCCGTAAGACTGATAGAGGCTGTCCTCGCGGGACTTCAGGGCGTTCTCGTACTGGTCGTTGGCCGACTTGATGTCCTGGGCCAGCCTGTCGTTGATAGACTTCACCTTGTCTGCGTACTCCTGTTCCAGGTCAAGGCGCTTCTGATTAGCCTCGCTCTGAACCTTCTGCACGTCTTCGATGTACTGCTTCTGGGCTTCGCTGATCTCTTTCTCCAGCCGGTAGACCTCGCGGTCCATTTTCTTGCGCTCGTCGGTACCCTTGGCATACCGGCTCTGGACACGCTTATAGGCCGCCAGCTCGTCAGAAAGGCTCATCCGGTTGTAATACTTCTCTTCCTCGATCCAGTCCATGGAATGCTGATAGGAGGCATCCATCAGCTCGTTTTTTACCCGATAAATCTCCCGGGCCATCTTCTTGTATTCCTCGGTGCCTTCGGCATACATGGCCTGAAGCTGTTCGTAGGCCGCCAGCTCATCTTCCAGACTGAGCCGGTTGTAATACTTCTCTTCCTCGATCCAGTCCGTTTTAAGCTGCTTCTCCAGCGTGTAGATCTCCCGAGCCACCTTTTTCCGCTCCTCGGCGGTAAGCTGATAGGTAGCCAGAACCTCCTTATACGCGGCAAGCTGCTCCTCGGTGGTGATGCGGCTGTAATACCGCTCCTCCTCGATGTAGTCCTCAAAAGCATCCAGGGCGCTCNTNGCGGCCTCCGTCTTTACCTTGGAAGACTTCTTGGCTGCGGCGGCTGTCTGCTGAGCAACTTTGGTTTCCGTGGCCCCGGTTGACTCCACGGCCTCCGTCACGGATTTACTGACCTTTCCGATCCACTTGTCCATATCGGGGCCGTCCATTGTGCCTACAGCACTCTTGGCGGTGTCCATCACATCGGTGACCGCNTGCTGCACAATACCGGCATTATTCGTAACGCCCTTGGCGTAGCCCTCGTCGGTGTTCTGACCAAGCTGCTCAAACTCCCTGGAAGGAGAATGGCTGTCCAGCGCCTTCTGCGCCGCTTTCAGAGCCGAGAGGCCCAGATTACGGCCTGCCGCGCTGGAAGCGCTCAGCTTGGAGTTGATGCCGTTGACGAAGCCTTGACCGGCGTTTTTACCGNCGGTCTCGAACTCAGGCTTCATTCCGTTGATCTTGCTGACCNCGGCGGAGACCACGCTTCCCATAGCCGTCTTGATGACGGTACTGTAGGACGCGATTTTGGCCCGCATCGCGGTCANCATGGAGGCGGTTGCNCTCTCGACATCCGNAGTCTTGGTCTTAACGACCTCCACCAGGGACGTGACCACAGTCTGCATAGAACTGTTGGGGACGAAGGCGTTAGCCGTAATGGCGGAGCCGACCGTGTTCAGCATACTGACGACCGCCGACGTGACCTCGCTGTCGCAGTTGTAGAATGCGTTGGTAAACCCGGTGATCCCGGTGCTCGCCAACGTACTCAGGGAGGTGCTGAAATTGGAAAACGCGTTTTTGTCGATCTCCTTCACGCCCTTCGCCAGATCAACGAGGCTCCAGACAGCGGTCACNACGCCCTCCATTTTCGGAATGTCGATCCCGGAGATAGCGGCGTAGTAGTTTCCCATTGCCTCGCCGAATTTGGCGATGTCGCCGCCAAAGCTNGCAAGAGTCTGANCCCCGCCGAACCANTGATCGAACAAACTGCTGTCAGGAAGCCCTTCCGCCAGATTGGAAAGGGCCTTTGCGGCATTGGCGGATGCGACTACAGCATCGGGTTTCATGTCGCTGATCCCCGTGGAATATGCACTCAGGTTGTTGCCAAAGGAGATCAAATCTTCTCCAAAGGTAGCAAGGGTGTTGTCACCGCCGAACCATGCGGCAAGGCCGCCTTGATTGGGAAGACCATCGGCCAACGCAGACAACGCGCCGGCGGCGGAGACGGATGCCTCGATCACGTCCACCGGAAGACCGGTGACGCTGTTGGCATACTGCATGATGGCCGGGCCGAAACGATCCAGCTCGGCCGCAAAGGAACTCAGGGTATTGTCGCCCATCCACTCGGCCAGAATACCCCCGCTGTTCGGCAGAGAATTCGCCATCTCAGCCAGAGATTTCGCGGCATTGGCGGAGTTCTCTACCACGGAGGGTTCCAGTCCGGTCACGCTGTCCGCATAGGNNTTCAGCGNGGGCCCGAACAGAGCCAGTTCCTTGGCGAAGGAGCTCAGAGTGTTGTCACCCGTCAGATCAGCCAAGACGCCGCCCTGATTGGGAATAGCGCTGGCAAACTCAGCGAGCGACTTGGCCGCGTTCGCCGAAGCGGTCACGGTTTCCGTGTTGATACCGTCAATGGATTGGGCGTATGTTGAAAAGCTCTCCCCAAATGGGACAAGCTCTTCCGCAAAAGTGCTCAGCGTGTTGTCGCCGATCAGATCAGCAAGCAAACCGCCTTGGTTGGGAATGGCGCTTGCAAACTCGGCAAGGGTCTTGGNCGCATTTGCGGATGCGTCGATGACTTCGGGGTTGATCCCCTCCATCAACTGAGAATACTCCTTGAACTTGGGCGCGAAAGCGATCAGCTCATCGCCAAAATCCGCCAGAGAAGTACCGCCAGTCAGCCAGGAGGTAAGCCCCTCGACCACGTTCACGCCGGTCAGAACCAGCAGCGCCTCAGCCAGAGACTTGACGCCGGCCATAGCCTCCCCATCAACGCCCTTAACAGCGTCGAAGAAGGGCTGGGCATTGGTCATGAACCCGGCCAGATTTGTTCCGATGATAGGAAGTCCGGAACTCAGCCCACCGATAGCGCCGCCCACAAAACCGCCGATGGCCGCTCCAAGGCCGGTGCCAATCTTCTCCAGAACCATGATCGCCCGGTCGAGGTCTTGCTCGATGGTCGGGTTGTCGGCGGTCAAAGCGCAAATGCCTGCCATAATAGCGCCGAGCCCAATGATCAGTGTCGCCAGCGNCCCAAGGCCAACGAAAGCGGCGGGACCAGTTGCGCCGACCCCGGACAGAATCAGGCAGGCCCCGGACATAGACAACAGCAGGACAGACAGCGAAGCCGCCGTCTCGATAGACGCGCTGACACCGAGACCGTCCATAATACCGAGGATAGCGGCGAGGCCGGCAACCACAGCCGTCATGATGCCGATAGTGGCATAGGCCATTGGGGCAATCGTGCCTGCTTTGCTGAGGATCAGCAGAGATGCCGACAGCGAGGTCAGCAGGATAGAGAGCGCGGCGGCATTCGTGACAGAGTTCTGCACATTGAATGCGGACATCAAAGCAAGGATACCGGCGAGACCGGCTACAACGCCAGTCATAACGACCAGTACGCTCCCCGCCTTCTTTGCGAAGTGGGTAGACGCTACCAGCAGGGAGAACACGCCCACAAGGGTACTGATCGCGGCCGTTGCCCCCAGAAGCCGCTGCGGGTCCAGGAGGCTCAATGCCGCGACTGCCGCCACCATAGCGGATACGGCGATGGTCATGGTGATCAGAGTGCCCTGAATCTGCGAGGAATCCTTTGCGAAATAGGTGATGCCGACCATAGCCCCGAAGACGACCAGCAGCGTGGTGATCGCTCCAAGCGCCCGGCCCAGACCGCTGGGATCAAGATGGGCCAGCACAACCATCGTAGTAGAGAGAATCAGAATCGCGCCGGACATCAGTAGAAGCATAGACCCGGCCTTACTCGCGTTCTTTCCTGCGAAATGGGATGCCGCCGTTACGGCGGAGAAGACCAGGAGCAGTTTGCTAACGGTATCTGTCGCCCGGTCGAGGTCAAGCGGGTCGATTCCCGCCATCATTTTGAATGCTGTGGTGATTAGGATCAGCGAGGCCGCCATCTTCAGAATTGCGGAGCCCGCTTTGCTTGCGTTTTCGCCGGAGAATTTGCTGGCGACCATCAGAGCACCGAACATGGTGAAAATACCGGCAAAGGTGCCCATGCTGCTCTTCGCCTTTCCGACGTCGAGCTTGGCAATATCCTTGAAGCAGCCCACCAGGAGTTTCAGCGAAACAACGATTGCCAGGATTGTAGCGGCCGCGCCAAACTTGACATTCTTGCAGGCGGTCGCGATCAGCGCGAGAGATGCCACCGCGCCCAACAGAAGCGTCAGGGTCTGTCCGGCGTTGCTGATCTCCATCTTGTCCAGGTCTTTCAGAGCGCTTACAAGAAGCTTCAGCGAAAGCGCAAAGCTGATCATGAAGAGGGAGCTCTTGGAGAAGGTCTTATCCTTGGAGCTTAGCAGTTTCGATACCGCCACCAGCCCCGCAGCCAGGACGCCGAGAATCGCCAGACTCCCGCCGACCTTATCGCCGTTCAAGCCCTCCAGCGTCTTCATCGCGTTTGCCAGCAGAAGCAGGCTCGCGCCAATGGCAACGATAGAGGTAGATAGCTTGACAAGCTCTTTCGGATCACCCATCTTGCTCATAGCGAAGGAAACCGCCAGAAGTCCCGCGGCAAGCACGCCGAGAACGACCAGAGAGCCCTTAAGCTTTTCCTGATCCAGCAGCGTCAGCACCGCCAGCGCTCCAACGAGCACCGCGATAGCCTCGGCAACATTGAGCAGGGCTTTGGACTTCGTTTCCATGGCAAAGGCATTNAGCGCCTTAGNCNCGCTCTTCAACAGAGTGCCGATGCCCTCAAATGGCGCCGAGATCGTCTCAAGCGCATCGGAGATTTTCTTGGTAAACGCCACCATAGCAGCGCCAAGGCCAAGGGCGAAGATCTCGCCGAAGCCGATTTTGTCCGCCAGCTTCTCCCGAATCTCCAGCGCAATGGCGAAGATCCGATCCTTCATGTTCAGGAAGAACTGGATGATGCCGCCGACGGTGGTCTTCATCTTGGCTTTCGCGTTCTCGGCTCCGCCCGTGAGCTGTTCAAACGCCAGCTTGACATCCGAGCCAAAGTCTTTCGCCGCCTGAATGAGCCCATCAAAGATACCGCCGAAGTTCAGGAANTAACTGAGCACATTATCGCGGAAATCAGCCAGGNCTTTGCCGATGTTATCAAGGGTAAGCCCGTCCATGGCCTTCGCACGTTCAATGAACGCTTTGATGCGCTCGATTCCGCCCTCCATGTAAACGCCGAATCTGTCAGAGACATCCCGGAACGCATTTCCGAACCGGGTAATCGCCTTCTGAACCAGAGGAAGTTCGCCAAGTCTGGCGATNCAGTTCCGAAGAGCCTTGATCCCGGACTCAATATAAGGGAGGGCCTTTTCGATGCCCTTAGCCAGGAAATTGTGCTGGTCGATCCAGTCACGGAAGGCCACAATGGCATCGCCAACGTTGGCTGTGATGTCGAGAATATCCACATCCATCATGCCAAGCAGCTTTGCCGCCACCTTAATTGCCGCTTTCAGAGTGCCGCCGGTCAGAGTGGTGAAGATGTCCACGATAGCGAACAGCCCCTTGCAGGTGCGCTTCAGCTTATCGGCGGTCTCCTCACTCATTTTGAGTTTCTCANTAAGATTACGGAGACCCTCGGTCAGCGCGAAGACCTGTTCGGAGGTGGTCGGCGGGAAGATCNCCCGGAACGCGTCCCGAATGACAGTGATAACGCCGATCAGGTCGCCCGCCTCNTTCGGAACGGCGAACAGCGCCTGCAAGATGTTGCGGAACGACTGGATCAGGTTCTCGCGACCGGACATTCTTCCGATCTTATTGGCATACTCCTCCAAATTGACCGAACCATCTTTGATCGCCTGGTTCAGCTTCTCCAGGTCGTCAACCTGGTCGCGGGTCATCCCGATGTTCGCCAANTCTGCATCAGACAGACCAGCCGTCTTCTTTGTCAGATCGGCCAAAGCATCAGACAGAATATCAGCGCTGAGCCATCCCTGGTTCAGGCTGTCCTCAAACTTTTCTGTTTTGGAGGCGATCTCTTCGATAGCGACGCCATGAGCCCTGGCCGCGTTCACAATGCTCTCCTTGAAGCCAACGGCGTCCCCGATGCCTTCCTTCAGAAAGCTTGACCAGCCAGAACCCAATGCGCTGGAGAGAAGCTCATTTCTCGCCTTTGCGGAAGCGGNGATCATAGCGCCGAAGAACTCGGACATCTCAGTAAAGAGCTTCTTGGCCTCCTCAAAGTCGCCGACAACGATCTGCCAGGTCTCCGCCCATCCGGACTGAGCGCTTTCCTTCAGCGTATCCATCAACTGGGTAAAAGTCTTGACGTCCTGCGCGGCGGCAAAAGCTTTCTTACCGATCTCGGTGGTTTCATCTGCGTACTTTGCGAGAGTCTTGGATAGGACTTCCGTGGTCATCCACTGAGAACTGAGCGAGTCATTAAACAGAAGGGTGGAATTGAAGAGATCGGATACATGACCATTGAGGTCTGTTGTGGTTGACTGATACTTCTCGCCAACCTTGACCAGCGTGCCCATCTCAACGGCGGTATCCATCAACTGCTGCTTGAACTCCACCGTTGCCATATTGGCGTTCTCAATAGATTTCCAGTCAATCAGCTTGACGNAGCCGGNGGAAAGAGCCTGACCAAAGTTATACATGGCCCTGGACGCCTCATTGGCATTCGCGCCGGAGACGGCCGCTACGTTGGCAACGCCCTGAATGGCGGCCACGGCGTCATCCAGCTTTACACCGGCATTGGTAAACTTGCCGATGTTCTGGGTCATATCCGCAAAGGAATAGATGGTNTTGTCCGAGTAAAGGTTCAGTTCATCCAGCTTCTGATTGACCCGCTCCAGGCTTTCCCCGGTGCCGGCCATGATGGTCTGGATGGAGCCCATCTTCAGCTCGTACTCGTTGAAACCTGTGGTGATCGGCTCCACGGTAAACGTAGAGGCCAGACGCTTTCCCGCGTTCATCGCGGAATTGGTGATATTTGAGAGGGCGGTCATAGCCATGACCTCAAGCGCGGAGAACTTCATCCTGACAGTCTCAACAGACTTGCCAAGTGTGGACATATCGCATTTTTTGGCCGCGCTGTCGATGTTCTCCAGACCTTTCGCGGCGCCGTTCAAATCCAAACTCTGTTTGAGCTTGTCGAGCGTCGAGATGCTGGTCTGAACATTGGTCTCGAAGTGCTTGTTGTCAAATCGCATTTCTACGACTTTTTCATCAATCGTTGTGCTCAAGGCTACCGCCCCCCTTTTATCGAAAATAAAAAGTGCGGGTCGGTGAGGGCCCGCGAAGTCATTTGGTGATNTCGTTCCACGCATTTTTCGCGATCTGCTCAAAAATAGGCTGNNTCGCAGGGTTGATGTAGTCTCGCCCCTGTACCCAGCCGCCCGTCCCGGTGCCATGTCCATACTGGAGAATGATAGCGATGGGGACTCCATTTTGAATGTTGGAGTTGCAGAACNGAATGCGGGCAACCCCTTTCTCCTGCACGATCTCATACCGCCAAGAGGCGGCCGTCTTTCCGGTGTCAACAGGCGTCGCGGCCGCGAGAGCAGCCACGCCGGCCCGGCCATACTTGTC
This sequence comes from Oscillibacter sp. CU971, assembly GCF_905219725.1. Lineage (NCBI taxonomy): Bacteria > Bacillati > Bacillota > Clostridia > Eubacteriales > Oscillospiraceae > Oscillibacter > Oscillibacter sp. CU971. Next base: position 13,482 of record NZ_CAJMXG010000009.1, on the reverse strand, counting down.
AAGATCGCCGAGGTGGACAGCTTCCTTCGCCCGTTCCAGAAACTTGGTCGCCTTGGAGAAGTCACCCTTTTGCCTGAACGTTGTCCTCATGCTGTCCACCCATCACAGCTTCTTGCAGTAATCGAGGGACACCCANCCGAGACCAGACTTCAGCTTGCCCCAGAGCGTAGCACCCNGGCCGGTGGCCTCAGATACGATAGTGTAGACACCGGGCTTAATGACGCTGACGATCGCGTTATTGGTGCCGGGGCCCTTACGGATGCGCAGATTGGTGGCGGTGATGCGGACAGTGTACGGCACCTTGCTCACGGNGGTGGTGGGAGCTGTGATCGCACCAGAGCCCCCCAGCTTGGCGTTCACCTTAGCGGCGATATCAGGCAGCCGTTGGTAGATGTAGTCGCCGGGACAGGCTTTGTCGGCAAACCAGCGGTGGACCGTGAGATTCTGCTGGTCCACCTTGCCCACCAGCTTCTTGTCCCCCTTCCACACCAGCTTCTTGATACCGTTCCGCCGGCAGATGTCGGCGCACAGCTCGATCAGGGCGGCCATAGCCTTGTCGGTAATGGCGTAGGGGTGAGTGTTGTCGCTGGCGACCTCAATGGTTACGGCCTGGTAGTCGTTGGACTTGCCGGAGATTCCATTCACCCGAATGGGCTGTTTATTCTTGTCGTAGCCGCCGGTACACCAGCTACGGTCCTTCTCCTCCACGCACAGGCCGATGGAGCCGTCATAGCCTACAACATAGTTGCAGGACGCACCCTTGCTGCTGGGCTGGAACACCTCGCACCCTCGCTTGGCAGTCACTTGGCCGACGAAGCAGTGGATGGTAATGGTGTCGATGGCGTGGTTCCGATTGGGCGTCCGGTTCGGAGAGATCATCTTNACCGTAACAAGAGAACTGTTCGTGAAACCAATACCTGTTGTCTCCTTTCCACTGGCCTTGCCAGCATACTTGTCGAAATACTTCTGGCCGTAGCTGGCCCGCCGGGCCTTGGCCGTTTCGCTCTGATCGGCGGGGCGCTCAAACTGGAGCAGAAAAGCATCTGACGCTTTTCTGATACTGGTGGCGGTCTTCAACATCGCCAGCAATGCCTTATAGCCCTGTGACAATTCCTGCATCAAGAAGCCAAGCTGCATTTCCAGGTCGCCAATACTTTTCCCTGCGGATTTGGCATAGGCCAGCAGAGCCGCCTTCCGGCTCCAGTACGTCCATTGGAATAGGCCATAGCCTGCCTTATCGTGGGCAAAGTTGGCATAGATGCCGTTGTCCACCATTTCGGTNTACTCAGCGTCGGCCATGCCCAGCTTGCGCTCATAGCTGTTCTGGAGATTGTCGGGTTTAAGGCCGCTCTCGGCAAAACCATGCCCCATAATAATGGAAACACCGACATCCGAGAGACCTTGGGATTTCAGGAAATTCCAGATTTTTTCCTCAGTTGTTGTTCCAATCAGAGACGTTGTAATCACCCTCTCGAATGTGTTTTCCGGCGGCGGGACACGTTGAGCGCCCGGTTCCTCGCCATGATCTCTTTCTTGCTCATTTTCTTTCGGGGAGCGTTCTCCGCTCGACAGACATTGATCAAGGTCATCAGCCGGTTCAGATGCCATTTCTGGCACTCGAACGGAATGTTCTCGCAAATCATCCAGTAGTAGATGATCTCGGCCGTGACGATCTTCCGGTTTGGCCGGTTCTTGTCGTCCGGAGGAAAGGTCGTGGCGGTCATAGGAGCATTGATGTAAGCGAATACCTCTCTCTCGGTCTGCGGCGTAATGGCCTTGTAGACGTCGGGGTTCACATTCTGGGTCAGTGTCATACACCGGATATAATCAATGGACTCCTCCTGAGTCTTCGGCTCCCTCCCCAAAAATGCCTTGTGCCATTTCGACTCCCATTTTGAAAGGGAGACCAGAGAGTGCTCCAACTTGAGCGTCTGATCCTTGACTTGCAGAAACGTGCCGCTCCCAGGATCGAAGAATTCGCCGCCGCGAATGAATATTTCCAGCATCTCCGGTCTCCCTCACGCGATCAGGTTCCCGGAATAGCGGCGGGAGCAGCGNCCTGAGCCGGAACAATACCGTTGACAAAGGCCGCAGCCGCGTCGGCATTGGTGGCCAGCTCCATGAACAGGATGCTATAAGCCTCAGTCTGAGCGAAGGCGTCCCGGAGCTCCTGGTTCTTGATAAACCGCTTGCCGTCGGGGGACTTCTCGCCATAGGCCCGCAGGATGATGTCCTTGAAGGTGGCGATGATCTGCTTGCCGTCCTGAGCGGCCACGATGCGGTTGATCATCTCAACCAGGCCGCCGTCCACGGACAGCTCCATCTCGGTCACCTCGGCCTGTGTCAGNTTGAAATAAAAATCCTCGGTGCGCGTGCCACCGTTGTAGTCAGTGTAAGTGATAGATCTTTTCAGCATNGGGAAATTTCTCCTTTCAATTTTTAGAAGAAGCGGAGCCCTCGGTTAAGAGAGCCCCGCTTTGGGATGTACTGTAATGCTGTGAATCAGCCGGCAGCGGGCTCGTCCTTGAGCAGCTCGATGACCTCGGCGGGCAGAGGCAGGCGAGGCTCGGTGCCGTCGGTGCCGCCCTCAGCAGCAGGGTCTTTGCCGTACAAGATCTCTTCCAGCGCGGCCAGCTTCTCCCCGTCGACCTTGGTGGAGTCGATGATGACGCAGGCGGTGGGCTTGAAGCCGGGAACATCCACAGGAGTGGTGGTGACTTCCCAACTGAAGGTGATGGCCTCGGGGGAGTCATTGACGGTCTGATAGCCCCGCTCGGAGGGGGAGGCCAGACCGCCGTAGAGCAGATGCAGCTTATAGCCGTGATCCTGACCATCCGTGTCGTTGCCCAGCTTGGTACGATGGACAAGGCCGAAGACCTTACGGGCCTGCTGACCGATGCTCATGCCGGGAACAGGCTCGGCAGAGCCGTCACAGGCGGCCCACTCGTCGGGGTAGGTGTAGGCCTCGATGGTATAGCCGAAGTCCTCGGCGCCCACCAGAACCAGATACTTGATGTTGTCGGCGTAGAGGTTGTTGGGCTCAGCGCCGGAGGGGGCCTCGGTGACGGAGATCAGACCGTTNCAGGCCACGCCCTTGTCGTACTTGCCATTGCTGCCAATAGGGTACAGCACGCCATGGTCAACACCGGTTTCGTAATAACGCTTACCGGTCTCGTCCCACTTGATTTTACTCATGGTTTACGTCCTCCTTTAATAATACAGGGTGAAAGCCCAGTGATTGAGGTTGTCTGCTTTGTAATGCCNGTCAAACCGGCAGGTGGGCAGCGCCACAACCGCACCGACAAGAGGACTGTCGGGGTTCTTGTCGATAACGGTCACAGCGTACTGCCGGCCAGACAAATAAACCCCGCCATTCGCGTACAAGCTTTTGATGTTGCTCAAAGCGTACACGATGGCGGGGTAATTCATCTTCACGGACTCCGGAGGCTGAAAATATGCGTTCCTGGTGTTCAGGATGCCGCATAAAATTTCATGAAGTTCAAGCCGTCTGTCCGGCATTGTAAACACCTCCGATTGTCAGGATGAGTCTGGGATACTGGACCTCCACATTGGAAACCTTCCATTTTGCTCCCATGAACTCGATGTAGCGCATACGGTGGAAATTCTGGCAGGCAAATGGGTCGGCCACAACGCTGATCTCGTTGGCGATGCTGATGTCGTCATTGACCTTTTCAGCGCCTTGCAGCTTCCGCGTGTTCCGAATCACGTCGCCGTAATACGGACGCTCAGTGAGCTGCTCATCCCAGTTGCCCGGCGTCGTNTCCACAGTTTCCGCGTAGCCGATCATGCCGTACCATTTCGCCATTTTGAATTTTCTCCTTTAAGCAGCCGCACCAGAAGCGGACTTCACCGGCTCCTCCAGCGCAATGGCAGAGTAGACCCTGTTCAGAGCACCGGACAGGCGAGTCTCGATCAGGAGCTTGTGCTGGTTGAAGTCGATATCGAACTGATTGAAGCGGGTGATCTCGCCGCCCTTGGTGGAGCCCACGGNGTNNTCGTTNAGATTGANGNAGATGCCCAGAAGCTTGTGCTTCACGCCGTCGTCATCAGTGCGGACCAAGCCCTCGAACTGCTCGGCGGTATAGATTGCGTTGACGTTCAGCGCGGCGGCCAGATCGGTCTTGGAGTCGTAGATACGCCGGCCGTTCAGATCACGAGCCAGCAGCATCACATTCAGCAGATGAGGCGTACAGAACAGATCGGGAGTGCCGGTGCCCTTGTACTTCTCGCGGGAGTACATGGCGGCGGCCACGATGGCCTCGGCGTAGATGAAGTTCTCACCGAAGTTCATGTCGGTACGGGAGCCCTGAAGCTCAGCCCTGGCGGCAGCGACGTCCACGTCATAGTGGATGGTGTAGAGATCGTCGTCGTTCCAGATGGAGCGGATATGGGACTCGGAGATCTTCATCTCGGTGCCCTCCTCGCGGCCGTCGCCCACCATGATAGCGATAGCGACCTCCTCGTNGAGGTTCTGCTTCATCACGCCGTACTGATACTCGATCACATCGAAGTCGGTGATGTCCGTGATATCATCACGATGCAGCGCGTCGATGCAGTACACGGTCTGGGGGTCGGTGGTCCGGCTCAGCATCTTCATATTACCGGCGGGGGTCTTACGCTTGCCCTTCTGGTANCCCTGACCGCGGGCATTCTCGTTGCGGGCGTCCATCTGACGAGTGCGAATACGGCCGATGGGGGTCTTGTGCACCTTGTCGATGACCACATTGACCCAACCCTGATCCCGGGTGAGCAGCTCGGGGGCGCCGGGCTTCAGATCCTTATAGTCGGGGAACAGGCTCTCAATGTTGTCGNTGCCGTGCTGGAGCGCATNAATGCCATGTTTCAGTTCATCATCACCGTCAGCGGCGGCCTGCTCGGCATAGATGGCGAAAGCGGTCCGCAGGCTGCCAACGCTGTTCTGCTTGGCCAGAGCGATGATACCGCGCCGGGTCTCGGAATGCATCAGGACGGAATCGTTGGTCCCATCCTTCTCGAAAACGTTGTGCTTCATAGTATTGTCTCCTCCTTCAGATTCGTCGCCGGCGGCATCACCCTGCATGAGGGCCCCGCCGAGCATGTAGTTTACGACCCGCTTCTGCTTATCGGTCAGCGTGTTGTAGACATCGCCGACAGTCTCGTCCTNCTCGGACTTCTCCTGGGCGGAAGGCTCCTGCTTCGCGGGCTCTTCCTTCTTGGCAGGGGGTTTCTGCTTGGNAGGCTCCTCCTTCNTGCCGCCATCGGCATGAGCGAGGCACAGCGGCTCACCAGTGTAGATGATGGCCTCTTCATCGCTCTCCTCGCCATGAGCCATGATGGAGTCGATGAACGCTCCGGGGTTAGCCCCGGCCAGGACAAGGCTCAGCTCCCGGATATTGCCGTTGGTAACGAAATTGCCCTGCTTCTTGAGCTGGTTGGCGAAGATAGACAGAGCGTCGATGTCGCCGTGCTGCACCGCCTGCTTCATCATCTGGCCGTTGGGGGTGTCGTTGAAGTAGCAGTAGGCATACACGCCCTCATCCCGCTTCTCCAGGATGGCGTGTCCCAGAACAAGGCTGGGATCGTTGTGGAGGTGGTTGTAGACAAGAGGGACTTTCTTCCCGTCATTGTCCTCAAACGCACNNTTCATGATGGTGAGGCCGTCAGAGCATCTGAGGTTAGCTCTGGTTGCCCAACNGCTGAANTCAGACGGATGCTTCATTTTGATTGTTTTCCTCCTTCGATGTGGTGATGGTCTGTTCGGGCTTGGTTTCGGCGCCCTTTCCCTTTGCCGTTGGCTCGCTGAGGTTCTTGTTGCGAAGCTCATCCGCCTTCGGGTCCTTAGACGGCTTCAACCCGATGACCTGCCGGATCTCATTGGACGACATGACCTCATTTCGGGTAAGCTTGTCCGCGATTTCGGCAAGCTGGGCGGCCGGAACGAGTTTGAAGGGATCTCGGAAGAACGAGATCGACTGCAACTGCGACCGAGCAGTTTTTGTCAGGAACTTGCGCTTCATCTCGTCAACGATGGCGGAGAGAATGGGCTCGATCGTCCGGTTGTAGTAGTTCAGCATCGTCTGCTCGTCGGCAGAACCGTCCATAACCCCTTTCGTGATCCCTAACTGGCTGTAAAGCATACTCGTCAGATACTCGATCTGGGTCATCAGATTGTTCTCAACGGCACGATTCAGCTGCACGATATGCTCCGTACCATCGGTATAAGCGATACCGTACTTGGAACCGGACAACTGTTCCTCAATGTCCTTGCGGCGCTTTTCCGCNTGGGCGCGTCTCGCCTCCGTCTTGATGACGTAGGGAAGCTGAATAATAAGGTCGAGCTTGCCGGAACCGGCCTGCTCGTCGACAGCGTCCAACAGATTAAGTTTTCTGATCAGGCGCTGTAGGGTGGAGTTGGGTTCGTTCATCACCGCATAAAGCGGATTTTCCACGATTCCAACCACGCTTTTGGGAAGTAAAATATCTTCCTTTTCGCCGCGCTGGTCATTGTAGACCCGGACCTTCACATGAGCCGGATACCACTCGACGACTTGTCCGGCCCGCATGGTCACGATGTCATAGGCCCCGGTTACTTTCGGGTTCAAGGTCGTATCCACCGGAACAATAGCAACGCAGCCCTCGTCCATCATGGACATGACCACGTCATGGACGAAGGCTCTGGCCGTCTGGTCAATATTGGCCTCCACAGTCAGACAGTTGTTCAGACCGCTGTCAACAGTAGAAACAAAGCGGCCATTGTCATCCAGCTTCACATGCTGAATGTTAATAGCCGCCGCATCCAACGCGATTCGATTGAGTACCGACGTGACGATGGAACGTTCGTTTCCACGGGTCAGCCGGGGCCGGTCAGGACGATAGGAGTAGCCTCTTCCGAGACCCTGGTAGTAGCTGCTTGTGGGCTCTCTGCTGAGGAACGCGTTCCACGCGTGCTTCAATCGCGAGCCAAGGGTGATTTCCACGCGCTCCTTCCCTCCTTATCTCAGTCCCGAGACTTTCGCACAACAACGTCGGGGCCGTAGTCACTGTCCTTGGTGTAGGCGATCTGCTCGTCCGCGATTGCGGAAATTTTCTGGTTCTTCCTCGACGTTACGAAAGCGGTTCCTGCCGCGACGACCGTTGTAGAGAGGCCGACAACTGGAAGGGACTGTGTGGCGGCTGCCGCANCATAGGCCGCGCCGGTAGCGATGACCGTGCCCACCGTGACCGTCTTGGCGGTGGTGGACTTCTTCTTGTAAGCGGCCTCTTGCTGGATAGCATTGGTGGCAACGTTCTTTCCGCCATAGAATTGGATACGCTCGCCGGCCTGTTTCCGCATGGCGTCAACGTGGGCCTTCTTGGCCTCAACGCTCTCCGTCAGCTTCGTCTTCCGGTCGGCGGAGTACCGCTTCTTCCCGGCGGAGGTAAGGGTACCGTCAGGCTGCTGAAACCTGCGGACGCCCCAGTGCATACCCTTGATGCCGAAATGGGCGAGTTCTTGCTCCATGAACTGTCCTCCTTTACTCAAAAGCTTCCCGGTTGTGCTTATAGGCGATGTAAGCATCCATCATCGCCGCAACGGCGTCAATCTTCTGCTCACGCCGCATCTTCAGCAGCTTCCGGTTTCCATTGGTGTCTTCGCTTGCGATGCAGTTTCCCATGGCAAAGGTCATCAATTCCTCGTCAANTAAAAGCATCCGCTCCTCTGAGAGCTTTTTCAGCTCACCCAAGGGAACGGATTCCGTTTTTGCGCCCTGAATGACTTTCTCAATTCCGAAAGGTCCGTTATCCGACTGCCACCTCTCTACAAACTCTTTTGCGTTGTAGGGGTCATAACCGAGGCACCGGACGTCATAGCCGCATCGGACAATGTGATCGTCCAGATCCTCATAGACCTGCATCAGGTCTAAAACAGTTCCTTCCAAAACCATAAGACTGCCCTCAGCCATAAACTGATCGTACTTGATCCGCATGGCCGCAGGCAGCTTCTTCAAGGTGAGCGAGGAAATATAATTTCGGGTCTTTACCCCGAACGCGCCTCCGCGTAGAGGGAATAGGAATGTAAACGCGCAGAAATCGTCGCCCTGAGACAGGTCCGCGCCGAGGGCGCAGGGCATTTGCCAGAAGTCTCGGCGGCGATGAGGCAGGGTTTCCTCATAGGTGAAGTAGTAGGTATACCCCTCCATAGGGAGGCCGAACCGTTTCGCCAGAATATCGTTCCGGGCGGCGGGGGCCTGCTCGGCCCGCTCCACATCCTTCTGATAAGTGTCATAGCTGACGGTCTTACCCAGGTTCGGGTTGGCCTTGATCCACATCTCGGGGTCTGCGACCTCGTCAACAGAGTCCAGCTTGTACCACCAAACAGAGGTATGGGGCGCGATGTACTCACCCTTCAGAATCTTCATGAGCTCCATTTTGATGGTGTCGCCAGCTCCGTTCCGAACGGTGCCCTCCGAACTGATGGCAACAATGATGTAGTCATCCACCTTGGAAGCGCCCTGCTCGATGGCACCGATAACATCCTCCCGGATGTCGCCGGAGAGCCACTCGTCCACAGTCGCGATCTTAACCTGGAGCCCCTGGAGCTTGGCAATACTCATGGGACGAATCTCCAGCAGAGACCCCGTCAGGAAGTTCTCAATGCCCTTCTTGGTGGAGGCCAGCTTCATGCGGTTTGCCTTGGAGCCGGTGGTGTTCTGCAAGGAGCCCTCCGTCAGGAACTGGAACAGCGGCCCGCGGGAGCGGACAATGGAGGTGCGAATCGGTGAAAGAACCTCCTCCGCCTGTTTCATGGTCGGGGCTGTAGTGATCTGGTGGGTGGTGCTGGTGTCCACATTCAAGAAGTAGCTTTGCAGCGTGGACGCATACATCGACTTGGCCGCGCCTCTGGCAACGATCAGATACTGCTTGTTGACCAACCGCTTCTTGATGGTCTTTCGTACATACCGTCCGCCATGACCATCGGGATAAGGCTCATAGACGCTCCGGTCCACGAAGTAATACCAACCGAAAATTTGTTCCCCCCACAACTTAAAAGTGTCCAAGAGGTTGAGATCAGAGCCGTCGGTCAGGGTAAGCTCGGACTCATAGTATCTGACCCACCCTTCGACAGCCTGATCGTCATAGTAGAAACTTCGGTCGGCAATCAGTGCGTCGATCCGGTTCATCTCCATGGATATTTCCTTGTTGACAAAGATTTCCCCGCGCAGAACCGCCTCACGAAACGCGCCGTAATATTTAGGAACAGCGGTGTTTGATAAAGACATGCGCGGACACCTACTTCTTGTCTTCCTGGCCCTTTTGCGGGTTCACAACGCGATGGGCCTTGTCATCCGAGGAGACGCCGGCCAATTTGTTGATGGCTTCACCAAGGACATGGTTGGCTGCCTGGGTGCCGATGTTGGTCAGCGTGTTTTTGCCAATGGTTTCCAACACGTTGACGCAGAAGTCCCTTCCTCGGGTGGACTTCGGTTTGGCGTCGGCCTTTTCCAAGTCCTTATAGCGCTTCTCAAGCTCCAGACGGCTAATGCGCTGCCGAAGCTCATCATCGGAAAGGTCGCTGAGCGTCCTCTTGCTGGCGGTCGCCGAAGCGGCCTTCTTCTGAGCAGTGCGCCCGGATCGGCTTTCACCGGATTCCGGAACAGGGCGACCAGAGGCTCTTGCAAGCTGTTCGGGCGTTCTGCGGATTCCCCACTTCATCCCTTTGATACCGTGATGCGCGATAGCGATGTCGCTCATTTTGAATCATCCTCCTCTCTCTTGTTGTTCGTAGTAGTCCAAAACCTGCTTGCCGAGATTTTTGACCACATTGCCGCCGATGTCCTTCAAAAGGTCTTCGCAGAACTCCCTGCCCCGCGCGGATTTCTTCTGCGCCTCCGGCTTGGTCAGGTCTTTGTACCGCCGCTCCAGATTGATCCGGTCGATACGCGCCTGAACTTCCGCGTCGCTGAGTTCGGACAGCTCCTTACCAGGAGCCTTGATGGAGGCACGCTCCAACTGCTCCGGTGTCCGTCGAACGCCCCACTTCATACCGAGAATTCCGTAGTGGGCAAGCGAATTGGTATCCATATCAACACACATCCTTTCAGCCGGCATTGGGCGTATCTGCCGCGACAAACAGCCGAAACTCAAACTCCTTGATCTGCTGGTTGATGGACTCGATGGCGGCGGTACTAAGAGGCGGGTCAAACATGAGCCGAACCTTTTGATGGACATAAGACTTTACCAGAGGGAGACAGCTTTTGTCCGTGATGAACGACGGCCATTCCTCACCGGCTCCCATAATAGAGAAACCTCCGCGAGGGCCAACGCCCATCTGAGTCAGGATCGAGAACACGGAATTGATGTGCATGATGAGATCGGGGTCGAAGTGGGTGTACCCGGCGTCNATGCCCAAGAGCTTCTTGATAGAAGTCAGGATGCTCTCCGTGTTATCCATGGCGCATCCCTCACTTCCGAACCGCGATGTACTTCTTCATACAGAAACCCTCAATGCCCTCGGCAGTGTGAACCCTGTAGAATTCATCGGTGGAAGCGCCAGCGTCAATGACGATCTCAGTCAGCGCTGGGATGACGTCGATCACTCTCGCATTGGGATCGGCCTCCGCCCGAANATTGAGCCTGGTGCAGTCGGTGACGACGCCTGTGAGCTCGACCGCCTTGGGCTGCTCCGCAGGAGGCGCTTTGCCTGTCTGCCCAGTCATAACTCCACGGTCACGCGGATCGTTTTCCCGCTCGCGCTTCGGGGAATTGTTTTGCATATTCAGTAGTCCCTCCTTGTCTCGTGATAAGTGGTGTGCTATAAAAATCGCGGATGCCCGCCCGATACTGTCTCCGAACCATACGAAAATTTCACCCCTGCGAAAAGTGGTAAACAGTACGAAACGAGCATCCGCTACGGCGTAAGCCGGAAAAGAAGGGCGGCAACATCGCCCCTCTTTTCTACATTTTCCAAGGGCAGGTGTCATTCCTTGCCCGGGGGATCGGAGCACGAAGCAGAAGTGTTTCATCTCCATAGTGAATTGCCTGATGGGTCTCGTGAATTGTGGTGATAAGGTACTCCGGGTTCAGCAAAAGATCGCTTCTGGAACGAATATCTTCCGGACGGATAGGATTCATGTGATGAATCAGGACACGGCCAAAAATCTCATGTCCGATCAATCCAAGGTCACAGCCGTTGTCGCGGGCGATGACCAAATTCCGAACCCGCTTCCATTCCGGAGACCGATAGAAGAACTGATTCGTGTACCGGTCGAAGCCGAAAGTCTCCTTACCGACTCCTCCACCAAGTCGAAGATACTCATAGCGCTCTTCAAAGGTAGGCAGGAGGACAAGTTCCGAATAGCATCTAATACTCCCCATCGTCGTCTCCTTGTCCGCTGTAACTCCGCATGGCCTTGAGCGCATTCGCATAAAGCTCCTCCACACGCTTGGCCGATTGAAGCGACTCCGTTTTCGCCTTCACGAGCTCCACCTGATGACGAAGCATCTCCTTCTCCAGACTTGCCCTCGCGCTTCCGAGTTTAAGAATCTGAGTCACCTCCTGAGATGACGCCGTTCCTTCCCGGAGGCGCTTCTCAACGAGGTCGACAGCCAGAGCAACCAGTTGCTTCTCTCTGGCCTCGGGAGTCAGAGCCGGCCGGATCTTCCTTTCTGTGGTTGGGCCAGAGGCCCCGGCCTTCTTCATCCCTTATCGCCTCCTCTCGCTGAGATGTGCATTGGTTCTGGCCGATTCAACAGAAGATTGAAATATGTTTTGACATGGTTTTAGGGCAGTATTTGAAGAAGCCCGCATAAGTGACAACTGCCGCTAAGCTGAAAGGAGAGGCATATACGCCGAAGCGCAGCCAATAAAGACCCAGCAACCAATGCCAACCTTGCAGGCTTGTTCAAATACTGCCCTGGGAACAGGAACCGTTTTCCAAAAATATCCCCCGGAGAATTTTCGAGGACCGCCGCGATGCCGAGGGGGGTATGCTTATTTCGCACCTCCCCCTATGTCATATTGAGTTGAATGAGTGTAGTAGGTCGTTGAGTTGACCAAACTTCTTATGGATGAGGAAACAAAGTTGAGACCGAGAACAGATCCGTTTACAGATGGAAACTGACTGGCGCACCGGAGACCGGCAGTAACCCTTATGCATAACGACAAAGATGTTGTTGCGGACACATTCTACAAATCGGGGCCGTCCTCACTTGTTAGCGGAGAACTGCCAATAAATTTCGGCTGCGAGATTATTGGCAGTCTCACAGGTAACGCCCAGTGTCATAGAGTTTTATAAAACCTACAGCTAAAAGACCACAAGATTGCGAGCGCTCTGTATCAGCGCCGGGTCACGCAGAGATAGGCTGCCGCCTAACCTTCCTATAGATGTTCTGGAAATCGTACTTGATGATCTCGTCAATCGCTCTTTCCACTTCCCGATTGTTCTCTTCATCGGAAAGCAGATTGGAAGTTCGCGCGATTCTGCCCAAGTAAGCGCAAGTGTGGTAACCTTTCGTCTCGTCGAACAGAAACCAAGCAGTGAACTGTTCAAATGGATTGTACGGATTGTCGAAAGTAGTCAAAGCGCATTCAGTCTGCATTTACTAAGTTCACTCCTTTCAAGAGAGATACTTTCGCACAGTGGAAGTTGAGACTCCAAGACTTTCGGCGATCTCAGCAGTGGTGTAACCAGAAGCGTTCATGGACGAGATCTTGTTGATCTTCGCGGTGCTGAGCGTTGTCGTCGCTCTCGGCGTTGCGTAAGACCGAAGCACGTCGATGTCGGCGTGATTGATGATCTGCGTCAGCTTGTTCTCGCTGATCGCGCCGGCCTGAATCGCCTGCCATTCCCGGTCAGTGATGACGATAGGCGTCCGCTTCGCTCCAACAGTGGCACGGGCAGAGCTCAACGCCTGCTGGCTGGCCTTCTTGATCTCCTCCTTAGTCATACCAGGGTTGTCCTTCTTCTTGGCGGCCACGACGCTGTTGGCCATAACCTGGGCCTGCCTCTCCCTGGGGGCGTTCTTGAGGGCGATATTGAGCTTGGAGGTCAGGGAGGCCACCTCAGTCTGATAGGTCTCTTTGGCGGAGGCGGAGTAAGTAATCTTACCGGTGGACAGGATCTCCTTACGGGCCTGGTTGGCCAGGGACTTCATCTGGCTGGCGTAAGCGGCATAGGCCTCTTCCTGCGGAGTGCCGGACGACAGCTTATAGGGGTCCCTTTCCTCGGCCATCTGGGTACTCTTCTGCCGCCTCTCCACGGTCTTCCCGGTCTTGGGGTCGGTGTAGAACCGATCCTCATCGACCTTCCATACCAGTTCCCCGGTGTCAGGGTCAGTCTTGGGGCTCCCTTTCCGCTTTGGAACAGAGACCTCAGACTTCGCCCTTGAGATCAGGGTAGAAGCGCCGCCTCTTTCCTCACCGTCGTCGGTCACATAGCCCTGATACTTCTTCTTCAGGGCAGCGATACCATTGTCCTTCTCGCTCTGCTTATAGTCGAGAAG
>NZ_CAJMXG010000008.1:0-35180 GCF_905219725.1 Oscillibacter sp. CU971 | reverse complement strand
CTCCTGGGCGGCGGGCCCGCCGCCTCCCCTGCCGCCGGGCCCGCCGCCCAGGAGACCAGCAGATACAGCGCCCGCCCTCCGTCTAAGGGCCGGACCGGCAGCAGATTGAAGGCACACAGCACCAGGTTTGCCCCCACGGCGGCGGGCCAGCGCTCTCCTCCCAGGGCCGTCAGGACCAGCGCCGCCAGAAGGTTGGCGGCGGGGCCCGCCAGCACCGCCGCCAGCTCCCCGCCGTAGGACAGCCGCCCGCTGTCCACCTCCATTGCCGCCCCCAGGACGCTGAGCCGCAGCGCCGCCGCCTTCGCTCCTAAAAGATGAAGGACGGTCCAGTGTCCCAGTTCATGGAACGCAGCAGCTCCCAGCACGGTGACCAGGGGCTCCCAGCCGTTGGCCAGAACAAACCAGGCCGTCAGCAGGACAAAGCCGCCGGTAACCTGAACCCTACAGGGATGAGACATAGTAAATGGGATTCAGGTAAGTTCCCTCCCGCTGGAGTTCAAAGTGAAGATGGGGCCCGGTGGNCATGCCGGTTTCCCCTACCTCGGCGATTTTCTGCCCCCGCTTCACCGCTGCTCCAGAGGAGACCGTGATGCGGCTGCAATGGGCGTAGAGGGTGGAATATCCCCTCTCGTGCGCTACGACGCAGTAACGCCCATAGCTGCTGCTGTCCCCCACGGCGNTGACGGTGCCGTCGGCAAAACAGCGCACCTCCGTCCCCGTATCCGCCGCCAGGTCCACCCCGTAGTGGAACCGCTCTTCCCCCTCCGTGGGGTGCTCCCGATAGCCGAAGTCAGAGCTGAGCGTTCCCCCCGTCACCGGAGTGCAGAAGTCAAAGCCCAAGCGGTCCTGCTCCATGCTGACGCCCTCGGGGAGATTCTCCTGGGAGTAGAGCACATAGGCCAGATTCGAGGCCGACTGGATTCCACCCGTCCCTTCTGCTTCCGTTTCTGTTTCCGCCGCCTCCGCCTGGGATGGCGTTTCCGGGCGGAAGCGCCGCAGGACCTCCAGCGCCGCGCCGTCCCGGAGCTGCACCGCCCGGGCGGTCATCTTTGACGGGCTGTCCGCCGGGGAGAGCGNCCCGGTCTGGACGGCTCCCTCCTCAGGNNGGAATACCGCCTGATAGACACCCGCAACGCTTTCCTCTCCCGAAAAGGCCCGGCCCACGGCGGAGAAAACCGCCTGCACGTCCATATTCCGCTCCATGGCAGCGGAGAGCTTCTCATTGAACGCCTCCATCCGCGCCGGAAGCAGCAGCTTTGCTGCCACCAGCGCCACAAAAATGCCGCCGCAAGCCACCAGCCGCAGCATCAGCCGCAGATCCTTTGCCTCCAGCGGCTCACTTTTTCGGGTCCCGCCTCGGATGCTCCGGGTCCTGCGCCGCGTATTGGCGGCAATCCGCCGTCCCGCCTGCCTTGAAGTCATATCCGTCCCTCCTTCTGGAGTTTTACACAGCTTGTTTGACTCCATTTTATGAGCTTGCCCCCGGAAAAATGCCGGGAAATCCGCGCGGCGGCCCTCCGGCGGACAGGGTTTCCTCCCTCCTCTTGATAATCTTATGAAAATATGAAAAAAAACCCTTNCTTTTTGGAGCTTTCCCTGCTAAAATATAGGTCTGTACGGTAGGACTTGTCCTGCCCGCATGAANTCTACGGCCAAAGGAGGTGTTTGGTTTGCCGAATATCNAGTCTGCCAAGAAGCGCGTTCTCATCGGNNAAGCGAGGAACGCCCGCAACAAGGCCACGANATCCGATCTCAAGACTGCGATCAAAAAATTCGAGGCCGCGGCGGCGGAGGGCAATCGCACCGATGCCGATGGCGCTTACAAGGTTGCGGTGAAAAAGGTCGATCAGGCTGTGGCGAAGGGTGTTCTCCACAAGAACGCGGCCGCTCACAAAAAGAGCGCCATGACCCTGAAGCTCAATCGGATCGGTTGATCCAACATATCCCCGCTCCCGGGGTATTGACGCTTCCGTGTGAATGCCCGGAGGCCGTCAGGCCAAAAGGGCATCCGTTCGGATGTCCTTTTTGTTTTGCCAGGAGGTGCTTTTCCATGCCTATTTTTGATACCCACGCCCACTATGATTCCAATGGGTTCGCCGCCGACCGGGACGAAATCCTCTCCGCCCTCCCTGCCGCCGGGGTTGGGCTGGTGGTAGATCCCGGCTGTGAGCTGGAGAGCTCCCGGGCCGCCCTGGCCCTGGCGGAGCGGTATTCCTTTGTCTATGCCGCCGTTGGCATCCACCCTTCCGACTGCGCCGGGACGGGCGAGGCGGAATTTGCCGCCCTCCGGAAGCTCTGCGGCCACGAAAAAGTGGTGGCCGTGGGAGAAATCGGCCTGGATTACTATTGGAAGGACAACCCTTCCAAGGAGTTCCAGCAGACGGTCTTCCGGCGGCAGATTGAGCTGGCGATTGAGCTGGATCTGCCCGTCATCGTCCACGACCGGGAGGCCCACGGGGATTCCCTGGCCATCGTGCTGGACTATCCCGAGGCGCGGGGGGTGTTCCACTGCTTTTCCGGCAGTCCTGAGATGGCGGAGGAGCTTTTGAAACGGGGATGGTTCTTGGGCTTCGACGGGCCCATCACCTACAAAAACGCCCAGAAGGCCCCGGAGGTGGCCGCCGTCACGCCGCTGGATCGCATCGTGGTGGAGACGGATTCCCCCTACCTCTCCCCGGCCCCCCTGCGGGGGAAGCGGAATGACAGCCGGAATTTGTCCTATATCATTGAGAAGCTGGCGGAATGGAAGGGCGTGTCCCCGGAAGAGATGACCCGGATCACTTGGGAGAACGGGCTGCGGTTATTTCCGAAGATTGGGGCATTCTACAAGGAGGAAACTGGATGTACCGAATAATTCCCCTGCTGTTGATGCTGGTAGTGCTGACGGCCTGCGGCGCGAAACCGGAAACCGTTATGGAAGTTCTGGAGGTCCCGGCTTTTGCCCTGCCGGAGACGGCGGAGGCCGAACCCATTTCCTCAAAGGCCGCCGTCACCGAGGGCCGGGCCCCGGCGGAGGACTATGACCTGCCCCTTCCGCGGGAATTCAGTCCAGAGAACAGCCGGATGCCTTATGACATAGACGGCTGGCTGCGAGGGGGGACCATCGGCCTTCTAGCGGAAGCGCCCGAAGCAGGCGCAGCCTTTTACGGCTTGCCTTATTCGGAGAATGCCCACGAGACCGCCCTCATCCGCTGGGGGGACAGCCTGGCGGAATTCGACTGGGACTTCCTCACGCCCCGCCGGTTCCTGCCCCGCATGGCTGTAATGGACCTGGACGGCGACGGGAAAGACGAGCTGATTGTCCTCACCTACGTAGGCAGCGGCACCGGCGTTTCAATCTATGACCTGCATGTGTTGGAGAAAAATCCGGACGGAACCCTGACAGATTACGCCATGCCGGGGAGCCTCTGGCAGGAAAGGCTTCCGCCTCTGCTGAGGTTTGTCCAGACAGATGGAAGAAACTTCCTAATTTTGGGTCGNGAGCTTCTGGAAATCGATATGGAGCACGTTTTGGAGGGCCAGATGGAGCCCTCCGCCGGATGGATTGCAAACTTCCGCCTTCTGCCGGAGGAGCATGCCATCCAGCTTTTGGGCGCGGTGGACCTTTGGAAGACCACGAACTACGTGGCCGATTATACCGCTGATGTCGGATACCGGAACGGCGTGTTTACTCTGTCCAGATTTCATCTGCAATAGGAAAAGGAGCAATATTTTATGGAAAAAGGCTTTACCATCACTTACGAATACGGTGACAATCTGTACGTCAACACCACAAACCGNTGCAACTTCAACTGTGAATTCTGCCTCCGGCACAACGGCCGCGGCGGCAGCATCTACACCNACAATCTGTGGCTGGAGCGGGAGCCCACAAAGGAGGAAATCCTGGCGGACATCGAAAGCCGGGACCTCGCAAAATACAAGCAGCTGGTTTTCTGCGGCTTCGGCGAACCCAGCTACCGCATCGACGATATCTGCTGGGTGATTGACCAACTCAAATCCAAGGGCAAAAAGCCCTTCACCCGCATGGACACCAACGGCACCGGAAACCTGATCCACGGCCGGGACANCTGCCCGGTCTTCGCCGGACGGTTCGACATGGTGTCCATCTCCCTGAACACCGACACGGCGGAGAAGTATGACGCCCTCTGCCATCCGGNCCAAACCGNGGCCTACGAGGCCATGAAGTCCTTTGCCAAGGAGCTCCGGCAGTATGTGCCCACGGTGATGATGACCGTGGTGGACACCATCCCCACGGAGGAGATCGAGAACTGCCGGAAGATCTGCGAGGAAGAAATTGGAGCGGTTNACCGGGTGCGNNAATATNTTGAAGACTGAGGAAAGGAAGCGTTCGCATGTTTCATTTACTAGGCTCTCTAATTATGGGTGCACTGGTGGGCTGGATTGCCGGGAGANTGATGGATGCCGGCGGCGGGTTTCTCCGCAACATCATCNTCGGCGTGGTAGGCTCTGCCGTAGGCAGCACCGTGTTCGGCCTGTTCGGCTTTTACGCCTACGGCTGGTTCGCCAATCTCATTGTGGACGTAGCAGGCGCATGCCTGTTCATCTGGGTGGCCCGGAAATTGTTCCGCTAAGCCGGTTATGCAGAAAGGGCTTTCACCATTAGGCGAAAGCCCTTTTTCCTTTACAGCATTTGCAAAAGCTCAATTTGCTCCCCGGAGNGGCCGGTGAAAAACCAGTTCTGCAAGCCTCCGAAGAGGTCCGGCAGGACCTTCTTCTCCGGTGTCAGGAAACTGTCCACTCCCGCCGCCCGGATTTCCGCCGCTGCCGCATCCAGGTCGTCTACCAGGATAGCGAAGTGGGGGACGTTCCCTTCCCCCATGGGCATGGCCCCAGGGCTCTGGATCAGCTCCAGCGTAATGCCGCCAAACAGCACCAAAGCCAGCTTCTTCTCTCCCGCCGGAGCGTTCACAGCGCCCCGGCCCCTTACTTCGCCGCCCAGATTTTCATAAAAGGCAATGCTCTTTTCAATATCCTGCGTATAAACAGCCGCATGGCCCAACCCTTGAAAATGTTCCCGCATTTTTATCTCTCCTTAACAGCCAAAGAGGGACCCGAAGGCCCCTCTTTGTAAATTCAGCAATTCCGCGCTGCCGCTCCGGCCCGGACGCCCTCCAGACAACCGGAGCGGGCGAACGCTCTTTTTGAATACTTTTTCTCTCCGAGAAAGAGTATCAGCACTTCTCAAAGACGGTGGCAACGCCCATGCCGCCGCCGATGCAGAGGGTNGCCAGGCCCTTCTTGGCCTCGGGGCGCTTCTGCATCTCATGGAGCAGGGTGACAATGATCCGCGCGCCGGAAGCGCCCACGGGGTGGCCCAGAGCGATGGCGCCGCCGTTGACATTGACCTTCGCCATGTCAAAGCCCAGCTCCCGGCCCACGGCGATGGACTGGGCCGCAAAGGCCTCGTTGGCCTCGATGAGATCGATGTCGTCAATGGTCACGCCGGCTTTCGCCATGGCCTGACGGGAGGCGGGCACGGGACCCACGCCCATGATCTTGGGGTCCACGCCGCCCTGGCCCCAGCCGATGAGCTTGGCCATGGGCTTCAGGCCGTATTTCTCCACAGCCTCGCCGGAGGCCAGAATGATGGCCGCCGCGCCGTCGTTGATGCCGGAGGCGTTGGCCGCGGTGANCCGCTGCTGGCCCTTGTCCTCGGTTTCCTTCTTGCCGGTGACCTCGAAGGTATGGACAACCTCGGGATTGGGGGACTCGGGACCCACGGGGAACGCGCCGCGGAGCTTCGCGATGCCCTCGGCGGTGACACCGNCCTTGGGATATTCGTCCTTCTTGAAGTCCACCATGTCCCGCTTGACCTTCACGGGGACGGGGACGATCTCGGCCTCAAACTTACCGGCAGCCTGGGCGGCCTCGGTCTTCTGCTGGGAGGCGGCGGCAAACTCGTCCTGCTCCTGGCGGGTGATGCCCCAGATGTCGTTGATGTTTTCCGCGGTGGTTCCCATGTGGTAGTTGTTATAGGCGTCCCAGAGGCCGTCCTTGATCATGGTGTCCACCAGCTTCTTGTCGCCCATGCGGGCGCCCCAGCGGGCGTCCATGGAGGCAAAGGGAGCGGCGCTCATATTCTCCGTGCCGCCGCAGACCACGATATCGGAATCCCCGGCCAGGATGGAGCGGGCGCCCTCGATGAGAGACTTCATGCCGGAGCCGCAGACCATGCCCACGGTGTAGGCGGGAACGGAATAGGGAATGCCGGCCTTGATGGAGACCTGACGGGCCACGTTCTGGCCCTGGGCGGCGGTGAGGATGCAGCCGAACATGACCTCATCCACATTCTCCGGCTTCACACCGGCGCGGTTCAGGGCCTCTTTGACCACGATCGCGCCCAGCTCCGCAGCGGGAGTGTTCTTCAGACTGCCGCCAAAGGAGCCGATGGCGGTACGGCAGCAGTTCACGACATAAAGATCTTTCATGATGTTCCTCCGTATTTGTAATATTTTGGCGGCTCGGCGGGCCGCCGGAGTCTCAACGGGCAAGGCGGGACGCAGATTGCCAATTTTTTGACAAGCCCGCTGACCGCCTTTCTCTGCGTATCATTATAGAGACTCCTCCCCGTTTCGTCAATGGTCTTTCGTCAGGTTTTACAATTTCGTTAAATCTTTGACAACATCAGGGCCGTTTTCGTCAAGGTGACGAAAATCCATCGTTTTCCAATCCCGCCCGGTCCCGCTTCCCGGTTTCAAGAAGCGGAGGGCTTACGTCTTCTCCGCCCGCAGCTCCGCCAGCGCCTGGTCAAAAGCAGCGGCGTCCAAGGTATCATAGGCCGGGGCGGTCTGGACCAGAGCTTCCTCAGCGGCGGCCTGGAGCAGGCGGTCAAAGGCCTCTCCCGCNAGGTCCTCCCCCTGGAAGACCAGACGGCGAAGTATGGAAAACCCCTCCTCCGACTCCAAAATGCCGGAGCACTGGCCCTCCTCCAGGGTCTGCGCCGCTTCCTCCAGCGCTGGGGGCAGGGTCCCGTCTCCCGGCAGAAGGGTCCGGGGGCCCGCCGCGTCGTCTCCCTCCGCCGCCAGGGCCGAAAAGGCCGCCGCCGGGTCCTCCGCGCTGTTGAGGCGGGAGAATACCTCCGCCGCCTTCTCCCGGGCCGCCTCCCGGTCCTCCCCGGCGGAAATCAGAATACGGTCCACCGTCAGGCCGTCCGTNTTCGCCAGAAGGCTTGAAAGCTCGCTGCCCTCCGTCAGGCAGAGGTCGTAGAGCTTGGCGTAGAGCATCCCCACCTCCGACAGCTCCTCGGAGCGGAGGCGATCCAGCCCCAGGGCCGCCAGTTCCTTTAAGTACGCCTCTTCCCCGCCGCGGGCCGCGGACTGCTCCTCCCAGGTCTCCGCCAGGGCCGCCCGCTCCCGCTCGCTGAGGGCGCAGCCGNNCTGCTCCGCCCAGTTCTCCACCGTGGCGTAGAGGGCCGTGTTGGCCAGGGCCTGGTCCTTGGNGTAGTCCGCCAGGGTGCCGCCGGGGACCGGGGTCTCCCAGTCCAGGGACAGGCCGGCGTCCTTGTACTTNTCCCGGACCTGGTCNCAGGTGAAGGCCAGCCAATAGNGATACCGCCAGGCGGGGACCTCCCGGCCGTCCACGGTCAGCAGGACCAGCTCCTCCCNCAGATCCGCCGCCCGGCCCAGCAAGGAGGCGTTTTTCTCCTCCCCTTTCACCGCGCAGCCGCTGAGTCCCAGGCATAGAGCCAGGCCCAGCGCCGCCATCCGTTTCCGCATCGCTCCCACTCCTCCCATCATGAGGTTGTCCCAACTATTATATTGGGANGGAACGGAAGATATGACAACACGGGGGATCTGTCTTCAGATCCCCCGCGTTTTACGCCTGGGTTTGCAGCTTCAAATCCTCCACCAGCTCCATGGCGCTCTCCAGCGCGTCCGCGCCGGGCTTCAGCTTCAGCTTCAGGGCCGGGTCCTCTCCGGCGGCCACGGACAGGCGCTGGCGGTACTTGTTCAGTCCGCAGACCTTCACCACCGCCTCCGGGCGGAACACTGCCATCTGGAAGCGGAGGACGTCCTTCTTCTGGGTAATGTCCGACACCCCCGCCTTGGCCGCCGCCGCCCGCAAAAGGGCCACGTCCAGCAGGGCCAGCACCGGCTTGGGAGCCTCCCCATAGCGGTCCAAAAGCTCGTCCAGCAGGTCCGACGCGTCGTCGTTGGAGCGGATAGCGGCGATGCGGCGGTAGAGGTCCATCCGCTGCTCCGGGGAGGAGACGTAACGCTCCGGGATGTTGGCGTTGACGGTCAGGTCGGCGGAGCACTCCGTTTCGATCTGCCTCTCCTCGCCCCGCTCCTCCAGCACGGCCTCCTCCAAGAGCCTTAAATAGAGGTCATAGCCCACGCTCATGAGATATCCGGACTGCTCCGGGCCCAGGAGATTCCCCGCCCCCCGAATCTCCAGGTCCCGCATGGCGATGCGGAAGCCGGAGCCAAACTCCACGTACTCCCGGATGGCCGAAAGGCGCTTGGCTGCAATCTCCTGGAGGACCTTCCCCTTTCGGAAGGTCAGGTAGGCGTAAGCCCGCCGGGCGCTGCGGCCGATGCGGCCCCGGAGCTGGTGGAGCTGGGCCAGGCCCATTTTGTCCGCGTCCTCTACGATAAGCGTATTGACGNTGGAGATGTCAATGCCCGTCTCTATGATGGTGGTGCAGACCAGCACGTCCGCCTCTCCCTCCACCATGGCCCCCATAACGGCGGACAACTCCTGCTCGCTCATCTTCCCATGGCCGGTGACCACATGGATCTCGGGTCCCAGCATCTTTTGAATGCGGGAGGCCGCGCGGTCAATGCTCTCCACCCGGTTGTGAAGGTAGTAAATCTGCCCGCCCCGGTCAAGCTCCTTCCGCATGGCGTCCTCCAAAANGGCCCAATCGTGCTCCAGCACATAAGTCTGGACCGGCTGGCGATCCGCCGGGGGCTCCTCGATGGCGGACATGTCCCGGAGGCCCGACAGGGCCATGTTCAGCGTCCGGGGAATGGGCGTGGCGGACAGGGTCAGCACGTCCACCTGACGGCTCATCTCCTTCAAGCGCTCCTTGTGGGTGACGCCGAAGCGCTGCTCCGCGTCGATGATGAGCAGCCCCAGATCCTTGAATTCCATGCCCTTTTGCAGCAGCTTGTGAGTACCGATGAGAAGATCCACCCGGCCCTCCTTCGCCAGCTCCAAAATACGCTTTTGGTCCTTGGGCGGCGTGAAGCGGGACAGCACCTCAATCCGCACCGGGAAATCCCGGAAGCGGCCCATGGCCGTGGCGTAGTGCTGCTGGGCCAGGACGGTGGTGGGCACCAGAATGGCCGCCTGCTTCCCGTCCAGCACGCACTTCATCACCGCCCGGAGGGCCACCTCCGTCTTGCCGTAGCCCTCGTCGCCGCAGAGGAGGCGGTCCATGGGCCTCGGGCGCTCCATGTCCTTCTTGATTTCCGCGATGGNCCGGAGCTGNTCGTCCGTCTCCGCGTAGGGAANCGCCTCCTCAAACTCCTGCTGCCAGGGGGAGTCCTGGGAAANGGCGANGCNGGGACAGCGCTGGCGCTCNGCGTAGAGCTTCGTCAGGCCCTTGGCCAGGTCCTTGACGGCCTTCTTGGCCCGGGTTTTCTGCTTGGCCCACTCGGTACCTCCCAGCTTGTTCAGCTTCCGGCTGCTCTCGCCGTCCTCCCCGCCGCCGATATACTTGCCTACCAAATCCAGCGCCGTGGCGGGGACGTAGAGGCAGTCCCCCCCGGCGTAGTCAATTTTAATATAGTCCTTCTCCACGCCGTCCACCGGCATCCGCTGGATGCCCGCGAAGCGGCCTACACCGTGGTGAGCATGGACCACCAGATCCCCCGGCTTCAAGTCGGTATAGGACTGGATTTTCTGGCGGTTGGAATCCTTTTTGGGCCGCGCCCGCTTCCGGGAGGGGGCGATGAGCTGCCCCTCCGTCAGCACCGCCAGCTTCAGGGCCGGCCACTCGCACCCGGCGGAGAGGGCTCCCACGGATATCCGCACTTCCCCGGGGCCCGGCATGGCGGTTCCCTTGATATCCAGGGCGGCGGGAATCCCCCGNNCCGAGAGGAGATTGTGCAGATTTTTCGCCCGCGTCTCCCCGCCGCACAGCAGCAGCACGGCGCTGCCGCTCTCCCGGTACTGCTCCAAATCCGTGACGGCGGTCTCCAGGCTGCCGCCGTAAGAGCTGAGCTGGCGGGCGTTGACGCTCAANATGCCCTTGGGTGGGTATGGATAGCGGGAAGTGGGCAGAGCCCCCGCCATGATCACCGGGAAGGCCTCCAAGGCGGCGTAAAGCTCCTCGGCGGAGAGGAGCAGCTTCGCGTAGTCCCCCGCTAAAATCCCGGCCTCCATTAAAGTCTCCAGGTCCTGCCGGTTTTGGAGCAGCGCGCCCTTCACCCGCTCGTCCACCCGGCCCGCCTCGCAAAGGAACACCAGGGCGTCCTGGGGCAGATAGTGGACTCCGGCGGCGGCTTTAGGATAGACGGCGGTCAGATAGCGGTCCATTCCCTCCGGGACGGAACCGTTTTTCAGGCGCTCACCGTCCTCCCGGAGATGAGCGGCGGCGGGAGAGCCCTTTTTCTCCAGCTTTCCGGCCAGGGCCAGGAGCTTCTCCCCCAGGCCCTCCAGTCCTCCCTTTGCCTGCCGGGGCAGGACCTCGGCGGCGGGGAGAATCAGGGCGGAATCCAGGTTCGCCGTCCGCCGCTGGGTACCGGGGTCAAAGGCCCCCATGGAGTCGATTTCATCGTCGAAGAACTCACAGCGGACCGGCTGGTCCATCAGGGGGGAGAACACGTCCAGAATGCCGCCCCGGAGGGCAAACTGGCCCACGCCCTCCACCTGCTGGCAGCGGACATACCCGGCGGAGAGAAGCCGGTCCGGCAAATCGCTCAGATCCAGACGCTCTCCCACCCTCAAAATGACGGACAGATCCCTCAGCAGTTCCGGAGGCATGGTCCGGGCCATCAGGGCGTCGGCGGTGGCCACAACGGCCCCGGGAGCGCCCTGGGCCATGGCGTACAGCGCCGCCAGGCGGCCCCGCTCCCAGTCCCGGGAGGACACCGCCCCGGGGCGGAGCCGCCACTCCCGGCTCAGCAGCGTCACCGGAGCTTCGCCCAGCAGGGCCTCCAAATCCCCGGCCAGTTGCCGGGCCTCCCCCTCGTCGCCGCAGACAAAGACCGCCGGACGGCCCGCCGCCCGAGCCGCCGCCGCGCCCAGGCAGGCCCGCTGTACGGGCTGGAGGCCCGTCACCGCGGCGGGACAGCCGCCGTCCTCCACCCGGCGGAGCAGCTCCCCCGCCTCCGGAATGGTCATCAGTTTTTCCAGCAGATGCTTCATGGCAAAAACCCTTTGCAGTCAGTTAAAATCGTTCATGGCCCTCTGGCAGCCGTGCTCAATGACGCACGCCGCCGCCTCGATGGCCCGCCGGAAGGCTTCCAGAAGGACCTCCCGCTCTTTCTGGGAGGGGACGCCGATGACCCAGTCGATCATGCCGTCCTTGTCCTCCGGGGCCCCGGTGCCGATTTTGATTCGGGGAAAGTCCTGGGTGCCCAAGTGGGCGATGATGTTTTTGATGCCGTTGTGCCCCCCGGCGGAACCGGTGGGCCGTACCCGCAGCTTTCCCACGGGAAGGGCCACGTCGTCGTAAATCACCAGCACATNNTCCGGGGGGATTTTATAAAACTGCGCCGCCTCCCGCACCGCTTCGCCGGAGAGGTTCATGTAGGTCTGAGGTTTCATCACCAGGCACCGGGCCCCGGCGAACTCCATCAGGTTGTAGGCGGACTTGAACTTCACCTTGTTCAGCTTCACGCCCTTCTGCTCCGCCAGCAGCTCCACTGCCCGAAAGCCCATGTTGTGCCGGGTGTTCTCGTACTTCGTTCCAGGGTTCCCCAGCCCCGCGATCAGCCACTCCACGGAGGAGCCCTTATTTCCAAACAGCATATCGGTCCCGCCTTTCCAAAAAAATCAAAAATTCGACCATTCCGCACAACCCACGTAGGCGGGGAAGTACGACTTCCCCGCCTTGGATGGCTCTATTGTTTTATAGATGCGGACGCCGGCCTCAGCGGAACAGCTTGGAGATGGAAACCTCCTGATAGACCCGCTCGATGGCCTCGCAGAACATAGGCGCCACGGAGAGATACTTCACCTTGCTGCTCAGCTCCGGCTGAATGGCCGGGATGGTGTCCAGCAGGGCCAGCTCCTGAATGGGGCTGGCATTGATCCGGTCAATGGCCGGGCCGGAGAGCACGCCGTGGGAGGCACAGGCGTGGACGCTGTGGGCCCCATTGTCCATCAGGGCCTGGGCGGCATTGCAGAGGGACCCGCCGGTGTCCACCAGGTCGTCAAAGAGGATGCAGTCCCGTCCCTCCACGTCGCCGATGACATTCATGACCTCACAGTGGTTGGCCCGCTGGCGGCGCTTATCCACAATGGCCAGCTGCATGTGCAGCTTCTGGGCAAAGGCCCGGGCCCGGGAGACAGAGCCCACGTCCGGGGATACCACCACCATGTCCTCACAGCTGCCGCCAAACTTCTTGGCGTAGTAGTCCACGAAAATGGGGTTGCCCGCCAAGTTGTCCACCGGGATATCGAAGAAGCCCTGGATCTGGGCGGCGTGGAGGTCCATGGTCAGCACCCGGTCCGCCCCGGCGGCGGTGATCATGTTGGCCACCAGCTTGGCGGTGATGGGGTCCCGGGCCTTGGCCTTCCGGTCCTGCCGGGCATAGCCGTAGTAGGGAATGACGGCGGTAATGCGGCCTGCGGAGGCCCGCTTCAGCGCGTCGATGATGATGAGCAGCTCCATCAGGTTGTTGTTAACCGGGCTGCAGGTGGGCTGGACCACGAAAACGTCGCTGCCCCGGACGGTCTCATACAGGGAGACAAACACCTCACCGTCGGAGAAGGCGCCGACCTCGGCCTCTCCCAGCTTCGTGCCCATCTGCGCGCAGATTTCCTTTGCCAGCTTCAGGTTCGCGTTGCCGGAGAACACCTTGATATCTTTCCCGTGTGAAATCATATCCTAAACGCTCTCTTTCCATGACCGGGCCTCCGGTCATTTATTTTTTTGTCCAGCCNCGTCATTGGCCGGAGGAATTCACTTTTTTCTTTATCCCATTTCCTTTGGAGGCTTCCCTNTGCCGCAGCAGCGCCTCAATCTCGGCCACGGTGTCCGGCCCGTAGACCGGCAGCCAGCCGGAGACCAGCTCCGCGCCCTGCACGCTGTTGGTCATGTTCACCCGCCAGGTCTCCCGGAGTTCCCGGCCCGGCGCGGCGTAGGCAAAGCCCGGCCCCGCCTCCTCCATGGGGAACGCGGCCCTGGGAAGTACCAGCGTGGCGCCGTCCGTGTCCAAAAACGACTCCAGGTCCGTCCACTGCTCGGAAACNGCGGACTCCGGGGGCAGGATGCCCCGGGCTTCCTCCGCGAAGCGGGGGCCGCAGACAGCGAAAAGCCGCTGAACGCCTTCAGCCCGCNATCGGTCGCATACCCNGGATAGGATGGGACGGGACAGCACGGTTTCCAGCATCAGCGGCTTCAAGCCCGCCGGGACGGCGGCGTCTTCCTCAAAAATCAAAACAGCCTGTTTCGGACAACTCATGAACTCGCCCTCCTTTGCACATTTTTACTAAAGACAACTCCATTATAGCAAACTTTTGGGGAAAATCCAGTGGTTACGGTGAATTTGTCCCTAGAATTTTTTCCAAATTTTTTCCTGTCTCTTGTTCTTTTTTGTCAGAGCTCACGGAAAAAGAGAGAAAAGCCCCCAAATCTCCCGGCTTTTTTCGGCGTTTCGCAGAATTTGCTTTTTCCCCCTGGTATGTTTTAATCAAAAATGTAATTTTTTCAAAGAATGTAGTTGAATTTGTTAAGGTAATAGATTACAATAACACTATTCTGTGAAAAAGCGGGAGGGCCCCTATGCTGCACGTCGTACTGGTGGAACCGGAGATTCCCCAGAACTGCGGGAACATCGCCCGCACCTGCGCCGCCACCGGCTCCAGCCTCCATCTGGTCCGCCCCCTGGGCTTCGACATCTCCCAGGACGCCATCCGGCGGAACATGAAGCGCTGCGGCCTGGACTACTGGCACTTGGTGGAGGTTTCGGACTACGAGAATCTGGAAGACCTCTTCCGACGCCCTCCAGAGGCCGCGTCGGACCTTTGGCTCACCACCACCAAGGCTCCCCAGCCGTACACGGAGGCAGCATTCACGGAAGNCAGCTGGCTTTTCNTCGGCAAGGAGACCGCCGGGCNGCNCCTCCCCTTCCGGGAGCGGTTCCGGGAGCGCTGCGTCCGGCTGCCCATGGTGGACGAGGCCCGGNGCCTGAACCTGAGCAACGCCGTANCCGTATGCGTATACGAGGCCCTGCGGCAAAGCGGATTCCCCGGCCTTTTGGGTACGGGAGAAATGGCGCACCTATAATATGTTTAAACCGGCGTTCGCGCCGAGAAATAAGTTCTTTTTAGGAGGAGTCCTGAGATGAATTACAACAAGAAGACCGTCAAAGACGTAGAGGTGTCCGGCAAAAAGGTGCTGCTGCGCTGCGATTTCAACGTCCCCCAGGACAAGGAGACCGNCGCGATCACCAGCGACAAGCGCATTGTGGCCGCCCTGCCCACCATTCAGTACCTGCTGGAGCAAGGCGCCGCCGTTATCGCCTGCTCTCACCTGGGCAAGCCCGAGGCCAGCTTTGACAAATGGGTCAAGAAGCAGGCCGAAAAGGGCAAGGACCCCGCTTCCCTCACCGAGGAAAAGTGGAAGAAGTCCCTGGCGAAGCTGAGCCTGGCTCCCGTGGCCAAGCGCCTGGGCGAGCTGCTGGGCAAGCCCGTCTCTATGGCCGCCGACGTGGTGGGCGAGGACGCCAAGGCCAAAGCCGCCGCCCTGAAGCCCGGCGAGATTCTGCTGCTGGAAAACACCCGCTTTGAAAAAGGCGAGACCAAAAACGACCCGGAGCTTGCCAAGGCCATGGCCTCCATGGCGGAGGTCTACGTGTCCGACGCCTTCGGCGCGGTGCACCGGGCCCACGCCTCCACCGCCGGCGTGGCCGATTACCTGCCCGCCGTCTCCGGCTTCCTGATCCAGAAGGAGCTGGACTTCCTGGGCGGCGCCATCGCCAGCCCCAAGCGGCCCCTGGTGGCCATCCTGGGCGGGGCCAAGGTCTCCTCCAAAATTGGGGTTATCAACAACCTGCTGGAAATCGCCGACACCATTATCATCGGCGGCGGCATGTCCTACACCTTCTCCGCCGCCCAGGGCGGCAAGGTGGGCAACAGCCTGCTGGAATCCGACTGGATGGACTATTCCAAAGAGATGATCGCCAAGGCCGAGGCCAAGGGCGTGAAGTTCCTTCTGCCGGTGGACACCGTCTGCGGCGACAAGTTTGCTCCCGACGCCAAGAGCCAGCTCGNNNAGGCCGGGGAAATTCCCGANGGCTGGGAGGGCCTGGACATCGGGNCCGAGACGGTGAAGCTTTACTGTGACGCCGTGTCCGGCGCGNGCACCGTCATCTGGAACGGCCCCATGGGCGTGTTTGAGTTCCCCGCCTTCGCCAAGGGCACCGAGGCCATGGCCGAGGCCCTGAGCAAAACCTCCGCCATCACCGTCATTGGCGGCGGAGACAGCGCGGCGGCGGTGGAGCAGCTGGGCTACGCCGACAAGATGAGCCACATCTCCACCGGCGGCGGAGCCTCTTTGGAGTTCCTGGAAGGCAAAGAGCTGCCGGGCGTGGCGTGCCTTTTGGACGCCTGACGCCGTATTTTTGAGGAAAAAGTTCAGGANAAAGCACTCTGCGCCCTTGACTTTTTCCCTCAGTTCGGCTATATATTAGTTGATTGCTTTTTGCTTTCCCACGGGCCCTGACGCCCGCCATCTTGAAAACATAAATATAAAGGAGTTTTGAACATCATGAACCGCAGATATCGCAAAACCGTCATCGCCGGAAACTGGAAGATGAACATGACCGCCAGCGAAACCAAGAAATTTGCCGAGGAAATCCGCAAGATTATGCCCCGGGCCAAGTGGTGCGAAACGCTGATCTGCGTCCCCGCCTGCAACATCTCCACCGCTGCCAAAGCTTTCAAGGATCTGCGCATCTCCGTGGGCGCCGAAAACGTCTACTTTGAGGAGAAGGGCGCCTACACCGGCGAGATCTCCGCCGATATGCTGAAAGACCTGGCAGTCAAGTACGTCATCATCGGCCACAGCGAGCGCCGCCAGTACTTCGGCGAAACCGACGTCTCCGTCAATAAAAAAGTCCACGCCGTGCTGAACGCCGGTATGAGCCCCATCATCTGCGTGGGCGAAAGCCTGGAGCAGCGGGAGACCGGCATCACCAACGAGTGGATTGCCCTCCAAGTGAAGAGCGCCCTCTTCGGCGTGCCCGCCGACAAGCTGCGCCGCTGCATCATCGCCTATGAGCCCATCTGGGCCANCGGCACCGGCAAGACCGCCACCGCCGAGCAGGCCGGTGAGGTCTGCTCCAACATCCGCGCCACCATCCGCTCCCTGTACGGCGCCCGGGTGGCCCGGAGCGTCACGATCCAGTACGGCGGGTCCATGAACGCCAAGAACGCCGCTGAGCTCCTGGCCCAGCCCGACATCGACGGCGNACTCATTGGCGGCGCGGCCCTGAAGCCCGACCAGTTCGTGGAGATCATCAACGCGGCCAATCAAGAATGACTTCGTCTCAAAGGGGGGGACTCCGCCCCCCCTTTGGATTCCCCCACACCAGTGACATCAGTCACGGGTGTATGCGCCCAAGGCGCACGAATCGGGGAATTTTCCTGACGCACATGCCGTCAGGAAAATGATTTCAATTCTCCCCTGAGGAGGAGTATTTAATGAACANAACACCGACTACTTTGATCATCATGGACGGCTTCGGCACCGGTGGCGGAGAGACGGGAAACGCCGTCCAAACCGCCAAAACGCCCCGGCTGGACGGCTTCTTCCAGGAGTTCGCCCACACAACCCTCTCCGCCTCCGGGCTGGACGTGGGCCTGCCCGACGGGCAGATGGGCAACAGCGAGGTGGGCCACACCAACATCGGCGGCGGCCGGGTGGTCTTCCAGGACCTGCCCCGCATCACCCGCTCCATTGAGGACGGCAGCTTTTTCCAAAATCCCGCTTACCTCCACGCCATGGACACCTGTATGGAAAAGGGCTCCGCCCTGCACCTGTTCGGCCTTTTGTCCGACGGCGGCGTCCACTCCCACCTGACCCACCTCTTCGCCCTTTTGAAAATGGCCAAGGACAAGGGACTCACCCGGGTCTATATCCACGCTTTCCTGGATGGGCGGGACGTGTCCCCCACCTCCGGCGCGGGCTTTGTGGCCCAGACGGTGGAAAAGTGCGAGGAAATCGGCGTGGGCAAAATCGCCACGGTCATGGGCCGGTACTACGCCATGGACCGCGACAAACGCTGGGACCGGGTGGAGCAGGCCTATGACGCCATGGTCTACGGCGAGAGCCCCATCAACAACCCGGACCCCGTGGACGCGGTGAAAAAGTCCTATGAAAAGGGCGTCACCGACGAGTTCGTGGAGCCCGTGGTCTGCGATGCCGACGGCTCTATTTCCGACAACGACAGCGTGATCTTTTTCAACTTCCGCCCCGACCGGGCCCGGGAGATTACCCGGACTCTGGTGGACCCGGAGTTTGACGGCTTCACCCGGCAGTTCTTCCCCCTGACCTTTGTGTGCAACACGGAGTATGACGCCTCCATGCCCAACGTGGAGGTGGCCTTCCCCCGGGTGCTGGTGAATAACGGCCTGGGCGAATACCTCAGCAAAATGGGCATGACCCAGCTCCGCATCGCGGAGACGGAGAAGTACGCCCATGTGACCTTCTTCTTCAACGGCGGCAGCGAAACCGTCTTCCCCGGGGAGGACCGGGTGCTGGTTCCCTCCCCCAAGGTGGCTACCTACGACCTTCAGCCGGAGATGAGCGCCCCGGAGGTCTGCGAAAAATGTGTAGAGCGCATTGAATCCGGGGCCTACGACGTCATCATCCTGAATTTTGCCAACTGCGACATGGTGGGCCATACCGGAATTTTTGACGCTGCGGTCAAGGCGGTGGAAACTGTGGATACCTGCGTGGGCAAGGTGGTGGACGCCACCTTGAAAATGGGAGGCATCGCTATGATCACCGCCGACCACGGAAACGCGGAGCAGATGGTGGAGCCAGATGGAAGCCCCATGACCGCCCACACCACGAATCCTGTGCCCTTCATTCTCTGCGGCGCGGGGTCCGAGCTGCGGAGCGACGGAAGGCTTGCCGATATCGCGCCGACGATGCTGGATGTGATGGGCCTGGCCTGTCCGCCGGAAATGGACGGAAAAACCCTCATCGTGCAATAAGCAGCCTGTATAGAAAAAGAGCCGCCCAGCCGGGCGGCTCTTCTTTTTTTATTCTACAGCGGCGTTCAGAAGGCGGATGAGCTCCTCCTTCCCCGTTCCCTTCTCGGCGGAGAACGGCAGGAGCACGTCCTCCTCCCCCAGCTCCAGCGTCTCCCGAATCAAAGCCAAAGCTGGGTCAATCTGGCTCTTTTTCAGCTTATCCAGCTTGTTGGCCACTACAATCTCCGGACAGCCCGTCTCCCGAAACCAGCCGTGCATCGTCAAATCATTGGCCGTCGGCTTGTGCCGGGCGTCCACAATCAGCACGCCGGCGGTGATATGGGCCTCCTGGAAATAGCTTTCCATCAGGCGCCCCCAGCGCTCCTTCTCCGCCTTGGAGACTTTGGCATAGCCGTAGCCCGGCAGGTCCACCAGGTAGGCTTTCCCGTCCACCAGGAAGTAGTTCACCTGGGTGGTCTTCCCCGGGGAAGACCCCACATAGGCCAGGTTCTTCCGGCCCAGGAGCCGGTTGATCACCGANGACTTCCCCACGTTGGACCGGCCCGCAAAGGCAAACTGCGGCAAACCGTCCCAAAGGAACTGTTCCCTGGTCCCGGCGGAACGGACAAATTCCGCTTTTCCAAAATTGATAGACATCCTTCCCCTCCTTTACTGCCGGAGAACAGCGGCTTCTTTCTTTTCCCGGCCGATAGGGGGAAAGACCGGCGCTTCCTCACGAGCCGCCTCCGGCATGGGCACCAGCGCCGCGGCAAAGACTTGATCCACGGTCTCCACCGGAATGAAGTTCAGCGCCGCCCGGACCGTCTGGTCAATTTCCTCCAGG
This sequence comes from Oscillibacter sp. CU971, assembly GCF_905219725.1. Taxonomy (NCBI): domain Bacteria; kingdom Bacillati; phylum Bacillota; class Clostridia; order Eubacteriales; family Oscillospiraceae; genus Oscillibacter; species Oscillibacter sp. CU971. The sequence goes on along the minus strand of NZ_CAJMXG010000008.1, from coordinate 15,997 downwards.
TCCCGGATATTGTCCTTGGGAATCAGCACCGTGCCGATACCGTTTCGCAGGGCGGCCATGGTCTTCTCCTTCAGCCCGCCGATGGCCAGCACCCGTNCCCGGAGGGTCACCTCTCCCGTCATGGCCAGGCCCGCCTTGACCTTCCGGTCCGTCAGNGNGGAGAGCATGGCCGTGGTGACGGCGATGCCCGNCGAGGGACCGTCCTTGGGCACCGCTCCCTCGGGGAAGTGGACATGGATGTCCTTGTTTTTATAAAACTCCGCTTCCACGCCCAGCACCGCCGCCCGGCTGCGGATGCAGCTCAGGGCCGCCTGGGCCGNCTCCTTCATCACGTNGCCCAGGTTTCNGGTGAGCTCCAGCTTGCCGGTGCCCTCGCACACANCGACCTCGACTTCCAGAATCTCGCCGCCGGTCNCCGTCCATGCCAGGCCGTTNACCACGCCGGTCTCCTNCCTCTCCGTATGGAGGGCGGGGGGATAGGGCTGGCAGTCCAGGAATTTCGGAAGATCTTCCTCCATTACCGTCACCCGCTTCGTCTCGCCGGAAACCAGCTTCATGTCCGTTTTCCGGCATAGGGCCGCAATGCGCCGCTCAAGCAGCCGGACGCCGGACTCCCGGGTGTAGTCCCGGATTACGGCCCGGAGCACATCGTCCCCCACCCGGAGGGAGGATTTCTTCAAGCCGTGCTCCGCCAGCTGCTTGGGCAGCAGATGGCGGCGGGCGATCTCCACCTTCTCCTCGTCGGTGTAACTGCTGAGGCGGATAANCTCCNTCCGGTCCAGCAGGGGCTGTGGAATGGTGTCCGTGGTGTTGGCGGTGGTAATGAACATCACCCGGCTCAAGTCCACGGGAATCTCCATATAGTGGTCCCGGAACGAATGGTTCTGCTCGCTGTCCAGCACTTCCAGCAGGGCCGAGGCCGGGTCTCCCCGGTAATCGTTCCCCAGCTTATCGATCTCGTCCAGCAGCAGCAGCGGGTTCATGGACCCGCCCCGGATGATGGCGTCAATGACCCGGCCGGGCATGGAGCCGATGTAGGTCCGCCGGTGGCCCCGGATGTCCGCCTCGTCCCGGACGCCGCCCAGAGAAAGCCGGGCCAGCTTCCGGTTCAGCGCCTTGGCAACGCTGATGGCAATGGAGGTTTTTCCCACCCCCGGCGGGCCCACCAGACATAAAATCTGCCCCTTGCCCTTGGGGTTCATCTGCCGGACGGCGATGGTTTCCAAAATCCGTTCCTTCACCTTCGCCAGGCCGAAATGATCCTTTTCCAGCACCTTCCGGGCGGCCTCCACGCTGACGCGCTCCCGCGTCTCTGTGTTCCAGGGCATCTCCAGGCATACATCCAAATAGTTTCGGATCACCGACGCCTCGGCGCTGCCATAGGGCTGGCGGGAGAGCTTCCCTGCTTCCTTCAGCAGGTGCTTCTCCGCCTCCTCCTCCAACTGCAGCTCCAAAATCTTGCGGCAATAATCCTCAACTTCATCCTCGTCGTCCTCCCCCAGCTCGTTCTGGAGGACCCGAATCTGCGTGCGGAGAATCTGGTCCCGCTGCGTGCGAATCAGCTGGTCCCGGATCTTGCCCTCCATCTCATGCTCAAAACCCAGGATGCTGCACTCCCTGGCCAGAAGGCCGTTCAGCTTCCGCATCCGGACGAAGGGGGCCAGCTCCTCTAGAATCCCCTGCTTATCCGTGTGCCGCAGGGGGATGTTCTGGGCAATGAAGTCCGCCAGATACCCCACGTCCCGGCCATCNATCACAGCGGTGACAATCTCCCCCGGAACCGATCCGGAAAGCTGGGCGTACTCGCTGAAGAGGCTCCAGGCTTGGCGAAGCAGGGCCTCTGCCCGGGGGCTNCTGGCTTCGGAGGNAACCTNCTCCNGCNGCACCTNAATATTGGCCTGCAAGTAAGGTGAGGACTGCCACAANCGCCGGAGGCGGGCCCGCCTCCGGCCCTCCACNATCACCCGGGCGGAACCGGAGGACAGGCGGAGAATCTGCCGGATGTGGGAGACGGTGCCAATTTGATACAGGTCCTTCTCCTCCGGCTGCTCCACTCCGATCTCCCGCTGGGTGACCAGGAAAACATCCTGCTCCCCCTCCATGGCCCGCTCCAGGGCCGCAATGGAGATGGGCCGCTCCACGTCGAAGGTCAGATTCATGTGAGGGAAGACCGTCAGACCGCGAAGAGCCAGCACAGGCATATTGATCGTAGCCGGTTCCATCGGCGTCATAGGATTCACGCTCCTTTCCAGGCTCTGGAAAATAATGGTACGGAATGGAAGATGTNCNTACAACCNGAGAGGAAGGGACGTTACTCCCTTCCTCTCTTTCAGTCCGGCGCGGGGCCGGGCGTCTTCTTGTGTCAGGATGCGGACTTCGGCGGGCGGGATTTTCCGCTCTTGCCCGGATTCAGCTTCACGGAATAGCTCACCTTCTCCGGGTCCTTTGTTAAAACGGGCCGGCCCGTACCGTCTACGCACTCCCTGGTAATAACGGCTTTGGCGATGGTAGGGTCCGAGGGGATGTCGTACATGATCTGAGTCAGCATACCCTCCATGACGGCCCGAAGGCCCCGTGCACCGATGTTCCGCTCAATGGCCTTGTCGGCAATCGCGTCCAGCGCCTCGCCTTCAAATTCCAGCTCCACGTCGTCGTACTCCAGCAGCTTTTTGTACTGCTTCACCAAGGCGTTCTTCGGCTCCTGGAGAATGCGGACCAGGTCTTCCCGCCTCAGGCCGTTCAGCGGCGCGATAACCGGAAGGCGGCCTACCAGCTCCGGGATGATGCCGTACTTCAGAATGTCGTGGGGCTGGACCTCGTGGAGGATTTTGCTCAGGTCTTTGTCCTTCTTTCCCTGGATGTTGGCCCCAAAGCCGATGCTCTTTTGATCCAGGCGNTTTTCAATAATTTTTTCCAGCCCGTCGAACGCGCCGCCGCAGATAAAGAGGATGTTCTTCGTGTTCATCTGGATGAATTCCTGATGGGGATGCTTCCGGGCGCCCTGGGGCGGGACGTTGGCCACGGTCCCCTCCACAATTTTCAGCAGCGCCTGCTGCACCCCCTCCCCGGAAACGTCCCGGGTAATGGAGGTATTTTCGCTCTTCCGGGCAATTTTGTCGATTTCATCCACATAGATGATGCCGTGCTCAGNGCGCTCCACGTCGAAGTCCGNCGCCTGAAGAAGGCGGAGGAGAATGTTCTCTACGTCGTCGCCCACATAGCCCGCTTCCGTAAGGGTAGTGGCGTCGGCAATGGCGAAGGGCACTTTCAGAATCTTGGCCAGAGTTTGGGCGAACAGGGTCTTGCCGGAGCCGGTGGGGCCCAGCATCAGGATATTGCTCTTTTGGAGCTCCACGTCCTCGTCCCCGCCGAAGAAGATGCGCTTGTAATGATTATACACCGCCACGGATAGGGCGACCTTCGCCTCGTCCTGGCCGATAACATACTGATCCAGCACATCTTTAATCTCCCGGGGCGTGGGCAGCTGGTCCGGCAGGTCCTCCAGCGCCGGGGCGTCGGGCTCGAAGCCGTCGTTCAGAATGCTCATGCACAGGTGGACGCACTCGTCGCAGATACGCACACCGGGGCCCTGTATCATGCGGCGGATCTGCTGCTCATGCTTGCCGCAGAAAGAACACCGCAGAGTTTTCTTGCCGTCGTCGTTCATGGTTTTTACCTTTCTATCGGGGATGGGGCTTCGCGTTTAGGCCTCGTCCTTTTTCTCTTCCTTGTTGACCAGTATCTTGTCAATCAGGCCGAACTCCTTGGCCTCCTCGGCGCTCATGAAGTTGTCCCGCTCGCAGGCGTCCGTGACTTCCTCGATGGACCGGCCCGTGTTTTCCGACAGGATGCGGTTCATCCGCTTTTTGATCGTCTCCAACCGCTTCAGGTGGATGGCCATATCGGTAATCTGGCCCTGGGTGCCGGCGGAAGGCTGGTGAATCATAATCTCCGCGTTGGGCAGGGCGATGCGCTTGCCCTTGGCTCCGGCGGAGAGGAGGAAGGCTCCCATGCTGGCCGCCATGCCGACGCAGATGGTGGACACGTCGCATTTGACGTACTGCATGGTGTCGTAAATCGCCATGCCGTCGGTAACCGATCCGCCGGGGCTGTTGATATACAGCTGGATGTCCTTATCCGGGTCCTGGGCCTCCAGATAGAGGAGCTGGGCCACGATCAGGCTGGCCGTGGTGGCGTTGACCTCNTCGCCCAGGAAGACGNTCCGGTCGTTCAGCAGCCGGGAGAAAATGTCATAGGACCGCTCGCCCCGGTTGGTCTGTTCGACTACGTAGGGAACTAGACTCAATTTGATAACCTCCAGTCTTTTGTGCGGGCCTGCCAGGGGTGAAGCGCGCTCCAGCGCCCGGCAGTTATGCCCATATAACCATTTTCACATGATACCACAGGCATCATGTGAAAATGTGTCGAATCTGTGAATCCGCAAGTAAAGATTCGGCTTATTCGGCGTCCTTCGGCTCCTCGGTCTCCTCCGTCTTCTTCTTTCTGGGCTTCCGGGCGGGCTTTTTCTCTTCCGCGTCCGGCTCCGCACCCTCGGACTCTTCCGTCTTCTTCTTGCGAGGCTTCCGGGCGGGCTTCTTCTCTTCCGCGGCGGGCTCCTCCGCGGGTTTTTCCTCGGGCTTCTCCTCCGGCTTCACAGCGGTGGCGCTCTCCACCACCACGTCGATGGCCCGGCGGCTGCAAACCTGGTCCTTCACCTGGTCGGCCTGGATGTACTTCTTTACCATCTCCACATCCATGCCGAACTGCTCCGCCAGCTTCTTGTATTCTTCCTCTACATCTTCGTCGCCGGCCTCAATGTTTTCGGCCTTGATGACGGCCATGACGGCCAGGTCCATCTTCACCTGGCGCAGGGCGGGCTCCTTGGCATCCTCCAGCAGCTTGGACTCCTGGATGCCGGTCATCTGGAGATACTGGTCATAGGGGATTCCCTGCTGGGCGATCTGNGTGCGGAAATTCTCCANGAACTGCCGGGCCTGGCCCTCCACCATGGCGTCGGGGATCTCGGCGGTGATGCCCTGGGCCACCTGCTCCATCAGCGCGTCCTCAAAGCCGCGCTGGGCGTCCTTCTCCCGCTCCTCTTTGATCTGCTTTTCGAGATCCGCCTTCAGCTCGTCCAGGGTGTCGAACTCGCTGACGTCCTTGGCAAACTCGTCGTCCAGGGCAGGAACTTCCTTCTCCTTGACCTCGTGGCACTTGACCTTGAAGACCACGGCCTTGCCGGCCAGGTCCGCGTGGTAGTCCTCGGGGAAGGTGATGTCGATGTCTTTTTCCTCGCCGGCCTTCATGCCCGCGACCTGCTCCTCAAAGCCGGGAACAAAGCTGTGGGAACCCAGCTCCAGGCTGTGGTTGGTCCCCTTGCCTCCGTCGAAGGGCTTTCCGTCCAGGAAGCCCTCGAAATCGATGACGGCGGTATCGCCCTCCTTGGCCTCCCGCTCCACGGACACCAGGCGGGTGTTCCGGTCGGTGAGGGTCTGGAGGCGGCGGTCCACGTCCTCGGATGTGACCTGCACTTCCTCCTTGGGAGCGGTCAGGCCCTTATACTGGCCCAGGGTGACGTCGGGATACACGGGCGCGACAGCTTTGAAGGTAAAGCCCTGCCGGGTGCACTCGCCCACCAGCTCCACGGACGGATAGCCCACCACCTGGAGCTCTTTTTCCTTCACGGCGGCCTCATAGGCGTCGGGGAAGGCAATATTGATGGCCTCGTCGAAGAACACCTCCGCGCCGTACATGCCCTCGATGATCTTCCGGGGGGCCTTGCCGGGGCGGAAACCGGGGACGTTGATCTTGCCCCGCATCTTCCGGTACGCCTTTTCCATGGCGGCCTCAAACTCCGCGGCCTCCACCTCGATGGTCAACGCGACCTGGCTTTTTTCGATCTTCTCGCAGCTTTTCACACTCATGTCTGTTTTCCTCCGTTCATTCCCGGCACTCAAAACGTATATGGCCGGGCAAATAAGTATTCTATCAGAAAAAAATTGAAAATACCAGTCTTTTTTCCTTCAATCACAAATTTTTTTTGGAACAAAGCCCAGATAGTCGGCGGAGATCAGGGAAAACTCCGTTTCTCCCCGTTTTCCCTCCAGCCTCCGGCGGATGGCGTGGCCGTGAAGATGGCCGTAGCAGCATGTGGAAACCCGGTATTTTTCCAGCGTTTCCAAGATTTCCGGGCACTCATAGCCTTGGTATAGTGGCGGGTAGTGGAGGAAGCACAAAATGGGCTTCTCCCCCGCCGCCTTCAAAGAAGCCTCCAGCCGCCCCACCTCCCGGTTGAGGACCTTGACGTTGTGGGCGTCCTCCTCCAAAAACCAGCCCCGGGTGCCGCAGACGGCATAATCCCCGTAGAAGACGCAGTTATTATGGAGGAGGTCCAGGGTGTGGATGCCCTTCTCGTCAAAGAAGCGGTGGAGCTTGGCGGCGGTGGTCCACCAGTAGTCGTGGTTTCCCTTCACCAGATACTTCTTGCAGGGGAACCNGTCCAGGAATTGAAAGTCGGCCTCCGCCTCCTCCAGGCTCATGCCCCAGGAGGTGTCCCCCGCCAGGACCAGCACGTCCTCCGCCGTCAGGGCGGAGAGGCCTTCCCCAATGCGGGCGGTGTAGTTCTCCCAGGCGGGGCCGAAGACCTCCATGGGCTTGTCGGCCGTCAGGGAGAGGTGCAGGTCTCCGATGGCGTAGAGGGCCATAGCAGCTCCCCCCTTTCTGTTTGATGCCCGTCGCTCTTTATTTTAAGAAATCCAATACCACGCCGTCCATGCCCGGCTTCTCGCAGGTGAGGTCAAACCGCCGTTTCTTACCCTTCAGGGCCGCCAGCCGCCGGGGCACCGCCACGCCGGTCTTTTCGTGAAGCTGGTCCAGCAGCTCCACGCCGTCCGCCTTGGGGGCTTCGCCGATGGCCCGGAGCACATGGTCGCAGAATTTATAAGGGGAAGCAGTGGAAACAAAGATGGTCGGGGTCTTGTCCCCGGTCTCCACCCGGTACTGCTCCAGCACTCCCGCCGCCACGGCGGTGTGGGTGTCGATGAGGTAGCCGTGCTCCTTATAATACCGGGCGATGGTGGCAGTAGTCCCCGCCTCGNCGCAGAAGCCGCCCCAGAACTGCTCCCGGAGGGCCGACTTGATAGTCTCCGAAACCTCGTACTTTCCACTGGCGTTCAGGGCCTCCATATAGCCCCGGACTTCCGAATCATTTTCCCCGGAGAGGTCGAACAGCAGCCGCTCCAAGTTGCTGGACACCAAAATGTCCATAGAGGGGCTCATGGTGGTGTGGAAGGGCCGGTTTTTGTCGTACACGCCAGTACGGAGGAAGTCCGTCAGCACGTCGTTTTTATTGGACGCGCAGATAAGCTTCCCTACCGGCAGGCCCATGCGCTTCGCGTAATACGCCGCCAGGATATCCCCGAAGTTGCCGGTGGGGACGCAGAAGTTCACCTTGTCCCCCATGCTGATCTCCCCGTCCCGGAGCAGGTCGCAGTAGGCGGAGATGTAGTAAACCACCTGGGGCAGGATGCGGCCCCAGTTGATGGAGTTGGCGGAGGACAGGAGATAGCCCCGCTTCGCCAGGGTCTCCCGGATGCCCTCGTCGGAGAATATGCGCTTCACCCCCGCCTGGGCGTCGTCGAAGTTGCCCACCACGGCGCAGACGCCCACATTCTCCCCGTCCTGGGTGACCATCTGGGCCTCCTGGACCTTGGACACGCCGTCCTTGGGGTAGAAAACCATGATTTTCGTCTGGGGCACGCCGGCGAAACCCTCCATGGCGGCTTTGCCGGTGTCGCCGGAGGTGGCCACCAGGATGCAGACCGTCTTGTCCTCCCCGGTCTTCCGCAGGGCGGCGGAGAGGAGCTGGGGCAGCATCTGGAGGGCCATGTCCTTAAAGGCGGAGGTGGGGCCGTGCCACAGCTCCAGACAGTGGGTGGAACCGTCCACCTTCCGCAGGGGGGCGGCGGCGGGGTGGCCGTACTTATCGGGACCGTAGNCGTTATTCGCAAAGCCCAGCAGCTCTTCCTCGCTGTAGTCCGTCAGATAAAGGGACATGACCTTGGCGGCCCGCTCCTGGTAGGAGGCCCCGGTAAGGCTCTTCAAAAAGGCCTCGCCAATCTGGGGAACGGCCTCCGGGGTCAGCAGCCCGCCGTCCCGGGAAAGGCCCAGCTTCACGGCCTCGGCCCCGGTCACCCGCAGGGCACGGTCTCTGGTGCTCAAATACTTCATGTCTTGTATCTCACCTTTCTGGTTGTGTTTTTGATTCTATGCAAAGGCGTCCTCCAGGTACTCCACCCGGAGCGCGCCGTCTTTTCCCTCGTAAACCTCCGCCACGTCGAAACGGGCGGGGCAGTCCAGGCCGTGAAAGCCCATGTAGAGATTCGCAGCCCGGCGGAGGCGCTGCTGTTTCCGCCCGTCCACAAATTCCCGGGGCAGCCCGATGGAGCCGGGGCCCCGGCGCTTTGCCTCCACAAAGCAGAGGACGCCCTCGGGGCTGCGGGCCACAATGTCCAGCTCCCCGAAGCGGCAGCGCCACTGGCGGTCTAAGATGGTATAGCCCCGCGCCTCCAAATACCGCCCTGCCAGGGCTTCCCCCTGGTCCCCGGAGGCCTTTGTCCCGCTCACCGCCGGGCCTCCCACTTTTTCAGGAAGGTCTTCCGGTGGGCCGGGCATGGGCCGTGCCGGTTCAGGGCGGCATAGTGGGCCTTCGTGCCGTAACCCTTGTGCTTTGCGAAACCGTATTGCGGGTAAAGGGCATCCAGCTCCCGGGATACATGCCGGTCCCGGCTGACCTTTGCCAGAATGGAAGCCGCGGCGATGGAGGCGCTTTTTCCATCCCCGCCAATCAGGGTGGCGTGGGGCGTTTCTATGGCAAACCGGCTGCCGTGATCCCGATTGCCGTCGATGAGGGCCAGGTCCGGCTTCACGGACAGGCCGTCGATGGCTCTTTGCATCGCCAGCATCCGGGCGTTGAGGATATCCATTTCGTCAATTTCTTCCGCCGTGGCGAAGGCCACGGACCACGCCTCCGCCTGAGCGGTAATCTCGTCAAAGAGGATTTCCCGTTTTTTCTCGGTCAACTTCTTGGAGTCATTCAGGCCGGGAATCTCGATTTCCCGGGGAAGGATGACGGCGGCGGCGTACACCGGCCCCGCCAGGGGGCCCGCCCCCGCCTCGTCCACGCCGCAGAGGAAGCCGTACCCCCTATTCCACTGTTCCCGCTCCGGGGTCCACAGGTCCATGGGCTTCTCTCCTTTTGGCCCGGCGGTGGAGCCAGGCGAAATAGATGAAATGAATCACGCAGACGAACAATACCGCCCCGCATCCCCCGCTGTACCGGACCATTCCCGGCAAGCCCGCCAGCCATTGAAACAGCAGCCACGTAAAGGCCAGCAGTTGATTCAGCGGCGTCAGGAAGGTGCAAAGCACCCCAAAAACAAGAATCCCATTCACATCCCGGATCAACTCCAGTTCCGCAGCCAAAATCACTCCTGCGGCCAGCGCGGCGCTGAACCCCCAGTACCACTTCACGAAACGAAGCAGCCCCGCTCCCCCGGAGACAAGCCGCACGTTCAGAACCAGCAGGCCCACAAGCCATACCCCCAGCAAAATCCAGAACCGCGTTGTATATGTTTGATACAAGCCGTATCCAAACGCGCTGACGCTAGTATACAAATGCAGGGCCACCCATAAAAGCGCCGCGAAGTCGGCGGCGGACCATCGCTTGTTATCTCCCATTACGGTACCTCCAGGGTAAACCGCCCCAGCTTGCCGGAGCGGAACTCGTCCAGAAGAATCTTCGCCATGCGCTCGGTGTCCACCTCGCCGCCGGAGACAAGAAAGCCCCGCCGCCGCCCGGCGGCCTCCAGAAGCCGCCAGCCGTAGGCCACGTCGTTCTCCTCCCCCTCCCGCTCCGGAAGGGCGGGGAGCTTGTAGCCGGTTTTCAGCGCCTCTGGGTAGTGCTCCGCAAGGTACGCCATCATATGGCACCCCAGTNTCTCCGTGTCCAGAATCTCGTCCTTCACCGCGCCGGTAAAGTCCAGATGGAGCCCCACGTCCTTGTCGTCCAGCTTGGGCCAGAGGATGCCGGGGGTATCCAGCAGCTCAAGCCCCCGGTCAATGGGCACCCACTGCTTCGAGCGGGTGACGCCGGGGCGGTCCTCCGCCTTGGCGGTCTTCCGGCCCGCGATTTTATTGATAAAGGTGGACTTTCCCACGTTGGGGATGCCCAGGACCATGACCCGGANCACCCGGCCCGTCTGGCCCTTCTCGGCGTCAGTGCGCAGCTTGTCCGCCAGCAGCTCCCGGACCGCGGCGGAAAATTTCGNCGTGCCCGCGCCGCTCTTAGAATCCGTTTCCAGCACCGCCCAGCCCTTTTCCTTGAAAAAAGCCGCCCAGTCTTTGGTCGCTTCCCGGTCCGCCTGGTCCGCCCGGTTCAAAACCACCAGCCGGGGTTTCCCCGCCGTCAGGCCGTCTATGTCCGGGTTGCGGCTGGAGCGGGGAATGCGGGCATCCAAAATCTCGCANACCGCGTCCACGTTTTTCAGCTGTTCCCCGATCATCCGCCGGGTCTTTGCCATGTGCCCGGGGTACCATTGGATTTCCACTAGCCGATTCCTCCAATTCGTCCGTAGTCCCGGATTCCCGTTTCGGCGTCCGGGCCGGGCAGGGCCAGAAACGCCGCCCGGCCAATGATATAGCGCGTGTCGATGGTGCCCAGCTGACTNCTCCGGCTGTCGGTAGAGTGGTTGCGGTTGTCCCCCATGACGAAAACGCAGCCCTCCGGCACGGTGAGGGGAAATTCCGTTCCCTCCGGCGTGAAGGTCAGCTCGTTGATATAGTCCTCATGGAGGCGTTTTCCGTCCACATAGACCACGCNGGACCCAAAATCGATGTCCACCACCTGGCCCTCCGCGGCGATGACCCGCTTGACGATGGGCGTGGGGAGGAAGCTCTCCTTCCGCAAAACCACGATGTCCCCCGGCTCATATCCGCCNCAGAGCATGGAGTTCAGCACCAGCAGCCGGTCCCCGTCCTGGAGGGTAGGCACCATGGAGTGCCCGTCCACACCGATGAGGCGTGCGCCGAAGGTAAATACCAGCACCACGGCCAGCACGGAGCAGACCAGGGCCTGGACCCACTCGTACATTTCGCGGCCCCGGCCCTTCTTCTCCGGTTCCGCCCGCGCTTCTTTCTGCATGTCTCTTTCTCTCCTTGATTCCAGGGTACCGCTCCTCAGAGCGACCCAATGCGATCCCACTCCCGCATACCCAGGTCCTCGGTCATTCCCGGCAGCAGCAAAAACACCGCCCGGCCGATGAGGCAGCGCTGGTCCACCGCCCCCAGCTCCGGGGCCCGGCTGTCCCGGCTGCCGTTGCGGTTGTCCCCCATGAGGAAGACGCAGCCCTCCGGCACGGTGAAGGGGAACTCCGTTCCCTCCGACAGATGGGTGGCCTCCCGGATATAAGGCTCCTCCAGGGCCTGGCCGTCCACATAGACCACGCCGTTGTCAAAATCCACGTCCACGGTCTCTCCCTCCGTGGCGATGACCCGCTTGACAATGGGCTCTCCGTTCTCAAAACCGGCCTTGGCGGCAATGACCACGTCGCCCCGCTCAAAATCCCCGCAAAGAACCCGGTTCACCACCAGCAGCAGATCTCCGTTTTGCAGCGTTTCCCGCATGGAACCGCCGGAGACACCCACCACCCGGGCCCCGAAGGCAAACATCACCACCGCCGCCAATACGGAGCACACCAGCGCCTGGGCCCAATCGTAGAGGCCCCGGCCCGGCTGTTCCTGCTTTTTTTCATCCTTCTTCTCGTCCGGCATGCTGCTTCCTCCTATGGCGTCAAAAATTTTCAATCTTAATTAGTATAGCAAGAAAATCTTGAAATCACAAGGGGTTTTGCCAAAAAACCTGTTCAAAAAACCTGTTCAAAAACAGGGGAAACGGCCCGTCCTGAAGGGTCCGCGTTTATAAAAACCGTCAAANTGCGCNCCGGCACTTGACAAACCCGGCCCCGCGGCGTATGCTGTATAAAACATATAAGCGCAAACCGATGATGCGGAGAAGTAAACGGGGTCTTGGTTCTCATAGCGAGCCGCCGGTGGTGGAAGGGCGGCAGACGCAAGCCTGTTGAATGGACCGCGGAGGGCGGGCTGAACCGGGAGCAGGCTCCCTCATTACGCTTCGACGGGCTTTTCCCCCGTTACCAAGGAAAGGCGCGTGACGGCGCGCCGCCGAGCGGGCGGTTTGAAACCGCCAATTTGGGTGGCACCGCAGAAGTTTTAAGGCTTTTGTCCCAAAGATACCTGCAACAGGTCTTTTCTTGGGATGGGGGTCTTTTTTTGACCCTTCGTCCGGGAATCGGCCGGCATTTTGAAAGGGGCGGGCGCCATGCTTTATCTTCGATAATTCAATAAAAAGGAATCTCCACCGTTTTTGCCCTCCGGCAATTGCACTTTTCGCCAGTTCGTGGTAAACTAGTAAAATTGAGCAGGTTCCGGCGCTCCGGAACCGGACAGCGAGGTATGTTATGGAAAGCAAGAAGAAACGGATTTTCAGCGGCATCCAGCCCAGCGGAGAGCTGACCCTTGGGTCTTATATGGGCGCCATCAAAAACTGGGTCGCCCTTCAGGACGAATACGAGTGCGTCTACTGCATCGTGGATATGCATGCCATCACCGTGCGGCAGGTGCCCGCAGATCTGCGCCGCCGGGCGCTGGGCCAGCTGGCCCAGTATGTCGCCTGCGGCCTGGACCCGGAGAAGAGCATCCTCTTCATCCAGAGCCACGTCCCCCAGCACGCGGAGCTCAGCTGGGTGCTGAGCTGCTGCACCCAGTTCGGCGAGCTGAGCCGCATGACCCAGTTCAAGCAGAAATCCCAGCAGCACGCCNACAACATCACCGCCGGCCTCTTTACCTACCCGGTGCTCATGGCGGCGGACATCCTGCTCTACCAGACGGACCTGGTGCCCGTGGGCGAGGACCAGCGCCAGCATGTGGAGCTGTGCCGGGACATCGCCCAGCGCTTCAACGGCGTTTACAGCGACACCTTCACCCTGCCGGAGCCCTTCATTCAAAGAGTGGACCAGGGCGCCCGGATCATGAGCCTGGGCAACCCCATGAACAAGATGAGCAAATCCGACCCCGACGGCTGCGTCAACCTGATGGACCCGCCGGAGGTCATCCAGCGGAAGTTCAAGCGGGCCGTCACCGACAGCGAAACCGCCGTCCGCTATGACAAGGAGTCGAAGCCCGGTGTCTCCAATCTGCTGACAATCTACTGCGCCGCCGCAGGAAAGACCCTGGAGGAGGCGGAGGCCGAATTCCAGGGCCAGGGCTACGGAGTCTTCAAGCCCGCCGTGGGCGACGCGGTCATCGAGCTGTTCCGCCCCATCCGGGAGGAGGCCCAGCGCCTGATGGCCGACAAGGCGTATTTGGAGGGCCTCTACCGCCAGGGCGCGGAGCGGGCCTCCCGCATTGCCGGCCGCACCNTGGCCAAGGTCTACAAAAAGGTCGGGTTTCTACCCANATAAGGAGAACGCAACATGCCCTTAGATAACCGGCTGATTGCCTATGTGGCCCTCGCCCTTTTGACGGCGCTGGTCGTCAGCTTCCTGATGACCCCCGTGGTAAAAACCTTCGCCTACAAGGTGGGGGCGGTGGACGTGCCTAAGGACGCCCGCCGGATGCACAAGGTCCCCATCCCCCGCCTGGGGGGCCTGGCCATCTTCATTGGCTTTATGGTCAGCGTCCTCATCCTGGGCGGCGTCCGGGGGGGGAACGGCCAGATGCAGAGCATCCTCCTGGGCTCCGTCATCATCGTGGTCCTGGGGGTGGTGGACGACATCATGGCCCTGCCCGCCATGCTGAAATTCGTGGTCCAGATCGCCGCCGCCCTGATCCCCGCCTTGAACGGCGTGGTCATTCAGGCCTTTTCCAACCCCAACATCTTTTCAGACAGCCTCTACTGGGTGCTGGGCCCCCTGTCCGTGCCCTTCACGGTGCTCTGGATCGTAGCCATCACCAACGCGGTGAACCTCATCGACGGGCTGGACGGCCTGGCCAACGGTGTCTCCGCCATCTCCGCCACCACCATGCTGGTCATCGCCCTCCTGGCCTCCGAGGCCCAGGTCGCCATCGTCATGGCGGCGCTGGTGGGGGCCTGTGTGGGCTTCATGCCCTACAACCTCAACCCCGCCAAGATNTTTATGGGGGACACCGGGGCCACCTTNCTGGGCTATATCCTGGCCACCATGTCCATCCAGGGACTCTTCAAGTTCTACGCGGTGATCTCCTTCGCCGTGCCCTTCCTGATTTTAGGACTGCCCATTTTCGATACTACTTTCGCCTTCATCCGCCGCCTGGCCCACGGGCAAAGCCCCATGCACGCCGACCGGGGCCACATCCACCACCGGCTCATCGACATGGGGCTGAATCAGAAACAGGCGGTGGCGACGCTGTACGTCATTTCCGCCATGCTGGGCCTCTCCGCCGTGGTGCTGACCACCGGAGGGGAGCAGAAGGCCATGCTTTTCTTCGCGACGCTGTGCATCGTAGGGGCCGTGGCCGCCCGGGTGGTGTTCCCCAAGGAGATCCGGGAGGAGCTCCACGAAGAGCTTGAGGAGCTCAGGGATCTGGGACACCACGGCGAACACCAGGAAAAAGAGGAAGCCCCCGGTCATGGGGACAAGGAGCAGACATGAAAAACGTGCGTATCATGAGCGTCTTCGGCACCCGTCCGGAGGCCATCAAAATGTGCCCTCTGGTAAAGGAGCTGGCCTCCCGTCCCGGCATTGAAAGCCTCTGCTGCGTTACCGCCCAGCACCGGCAGATGCTGGACAGCGTGCTGGAGGTCTTCGGCGTTCGGCCTGACCGGGACCTGGACATCATGNCCCCCCGGCAGACCCTCTCCCACATCACCAGCAAGTGCCTCCTGGGCATGGACGAGGCCATCGACGAGCTGAAGCCCGACATGATCCTGGTCCACGGGGNCACCTCCACCACCTTCGCCGGGGCTCTCTCCGCGTATTATCATCAGGTTNCCGTGGGCCATGTGGAGGCGGGCCTGCGGACCTATGACAAATACGCCCCCTTTCCCGAGGAGATGAACCGGGTGCTGACCTCCTCCATCGCGGACCTGCACTTCTGCCCCACCGCCGGGAACCGGGAAAACCTCCTCCGGGAGGGACAGGACCCCGGGGGCATCTTCATCACGGGAAACACCGTCATCGACGCGCTGAACANCACCGTGCGGAAGGATTACCNTTTCACCACAGATGAGCTGAACCGTCTGCCCTACGGGGAGAAGAAAGTTCTTCTGGTCACCTGCCACCGGCGGGAGAACTACGGCGAGCCTATGAAACAAATCATGCTGGCCCTCCGGCAGATTGCCGAGGAGAACCGGGACGTGGAACTGGTCTACCCCGTCCATCTCAGCCCGGTGGTCCGGGAAGCCGTGGATCAATACCTCCGAGGCGCGCCCCGGGTCCATTTGATCGACCCCCTGCCCGCCGACGAGATGCACAACCTGATGGACCGCTGCTTCTTAGTNCTGACGGACTCCGGCGGGCTCCAGGAGGAGGCNCCGGCCCTGGGCAAGCCCGTGCTGGTTCTCCGCCGGGAGACGGAACGGCCCGAGGCCGTGGCCGCCGGAACCGTGAAGCTGGCGGGCGTCGTCCAGGACGACATCGTCACCATGGCCACCCGGCTCATCCGGGACAAGCAGGCCTACGACAAGATGGCCCACGCCGTGAATCCCTACGGCGACGGGCACGCCTGCCGCCGCATCGCCGACGCCGTCGAGTGGCGTTTCGGCCTCCGGGAAGAACGGCCCGCCGATTACGGGGCGTAACGGGCCATGGATAAGCAGAAGCTGAATTGGGTCACCTGGGCCGTACTGGCCATTGCCGTTCTCCTCGTGGCCCTGATGCTGGGGGGCAGCTTGAACCGCACCGCCCATATTACCCTCCCCCCCTCCAACCTTCCAAGGGAC